>CAYSNA010000717.1:0-2291 GCA_964432185.1 uncultured Cytophagia bacterium | reverse complement strand
TGATCGGGAGGTTGGACGTCAACGGTCGAACGTCTGAAGGTCAAAGGTCGGGTGAGATTTTGATTATAGTTGATATCATGAAAGAATAGCACAAAATATTTTTATTTGGAAATATTCAGAGAGCTTTGTATATTTCGGTCATCAACGAAATGAGGATAGTTATGGACAATCATGTAAAATTATTCAAAGCGCTGGCGGACAAGAACCGATTGCGGATTTTAAAGATGCTGGAGGTTCGGCCGTTGTGCGTGTGCGAGATTCGGGAGATTCTGGATCTGGCGAATTCGACGGTGTCGCAGCATCTATCGATCCTTCGGGATGCTGATTTTATTTACGATATCAAAGATAACAAGTGGGTGAATTATCATTTGAACAAACGAATGGAAAATGACGTGGCGCACGCTCTTTTGATGGTATTACAGAGCAGGAGTTTTGACGACGAGATTTATCGTGCGGATGCCGAGCGGGTGTACACGGTGGATCGCAACGAATTATGTCAGGTGTAAAATATATTTATCTCACTATTTCGTCATATTGCGAAATGACAAAAAGGCTATTTTAATGAACTGGAAAGAAGAGTATAAAAAGCTGTTATGGATTGCGGGTCTGTTTTTACTCGCCTATTTTTTGCCTGTGGGTGCGGCGAGGTTTGACCAGGCGATAGACGAAGCGTTGGCATTGGCCAAGTGGTACGCGCGTGAACATGTGATATTGTGCCTGATTCCGGCGTTTTTTATTGCGGGAGTGATCAGCGTGTTTGTCAGCCAGGCGTCGGTGATCAAATACCTTGGCGCCGGGGCGAAAAAGTGGGCAGCGTATTTGGTGGCGTCAGTGTCGGGGACTATTTTGGCGGTGTGCTCGTGTACGGTGCTGCCGTTGTTTGCCAGCATCCATAAACGCGGCGCCGGTTTGGGCCCGGCGGTGGCGTTTTTGTATAGCGGTCCGGCGATCAATATTCTGGCGATTATTTTGACGGCGCGCATTTTAGGGCCGGAACTGGGCATAGCTCGAATTGTCGGCGCGGTCAGTTTCAGTATTATCATTGGACTGTTGATGGAGTTATTTTTCAAGAACGAGGAAGGGTCAAAAGGTTCTCTGGTGGTGCTGGAGAGTGAAGAGAGCCGGCCGTTGTGGCACACGGCGTTTCATTTTTTTGTGCTGGTGGCGATACTGGTGTTTGCCAACTGGGGCAAACCGGGCGATGATACAGGAGTCTGGTTTTGGCTATGGCGCTCCAAATGGTGGATCACCGGATTTTTCGGGCTGTTGTATGCGGTGTCTCTCATGTTTGTACTCAAGCTGGACAAGGTGCCGGTGCTGTTGGGCGTTGGATTAACAGCGGTTGCGGCGTTGGCTTTTCATGAGCATCCGGTCATTCCGTTTATGACGGCGGTGGTGTTGACGAGTATTTTGATCTCGCGCACAGCAGGCGAACCGCAGCAATGGATGGCCGCGACGTGGGATTTCACGAAGCAGATATTGCCGCTGCTGGCGGCGGGTGTATTAGTGGCGGGATTTTTATTGGGATCACCGGAAGGCGGCGACGGCATCATTCCGGCGAGCTGGATTTCGGGATTGGTAGGCGGCAATTCAATATTTGCGAACTTTTTCGCATCGGTTGTCGGCGCATTCATGTATTTTGCCACGTTGACTGAAATTCCGATTTTGCAGGGCTTGATCGCTAACGGCATGGGCAAGGGACCGGCATTAGCGCTATTGCTGGCCGGACCAGCACTGTCACTGCCGAATATGCTGGTGATTGGCAGCGTGATGGGGACAAAAAAGACGGTGGTGTTTGTGATTCTGGTGGTCGTTATGGCGACGATTTCAGGGTTAATTTTTGGCGCATTTTACAACTAACATTTTTTGGAAAGGATATCGATGAAAAAGAAAATTCTTATTCTCTGCACGGGCAATTCCTGCCGCAGTCAAATGGCCGAGGGCTTTTTAAAGTCGTTTGATGCCGAGCTGGAAGTCTATTCGGCAGGCACGAATCCGTCATCACAAGTTCACCCCAGGGCTGTCCAGGTGATGGCGGAACTCGGCATTGATATTTCGAACGGTAAACCGGAGAACGTCGACAAGTATCTGGATCAGTCGTTCGATTTTGTGATTACAGTGTGCGACAACGCGAAAGAGACCTGTCCGATGTTTTTAGGCGATGTGCGGGAACAGTTGCACATTGGATTTGAAGATCCGGCGGATGCTGTGGGCACGGAAGAAGAGGTGCTGGCGGAGTTTCGGCGCATACGGGATGAGATCAAAGAGGATTTTTATCAGTTTTATGAGGA
>CAYSNA010000716.1:0-2298 GCA_964432185.1 uncultured Cytophagia bacterium | reverse complement strand
AAGATAACATCAAACTGCTGATCCAGTGAAACGATATCGAGCATATTCATCGTGTGAAATATCGATTGCGGATAATGCTCGCTTGCATACTCAATCATCGCCGCATCAAGATCAATTCCGCTTGACGTGAATCCCGCATCCGAAAATGCGGCCGTATAGTGTCCGGTGCCGCAGCCGACATCCAGGATGTTTTTCGTATCTGATGAGGCGTAACTTTTTAGAAAGTCAAATATGAGCGGCTTGAAGGGGAAAATTGAATCATAGTATTGCGCGAATTTTGAATAAAAGGCCATAATATCCTCATGTTCTGGAAAAATATATCACATTTGAGGATTGGCAACCTTGATCTGGATCAAGTTTTATAGAGAAAAAGGTTGAGGCGGTAAATGGAGGAACGCGTTGCACACTAAACTCTGTCAGGGCTTCAAGCCCTGACAGAGTTGGACTTATTTTCGATTATAGCCCTGACAGGGTTTTTCGACAGTCTCTGAAGTCCTGACAGAGTTGGACTTATTTGGTATCTATCATCCCATCTCCTTCCGGAGGTTGACAAAACCAGGCTAGAGTTTCATCAATAGACAATCGCATGGGAAGCCGCGACGCGCGCGGATCAGTTTCGATAAAATGATTAATCATCGTTTGCTGCAGCTCTTTGAGAACAGCTTGATGCTCTTCAACACCGGAAACATCACTCCTTTCATCAGGATCGTTCACAACATCGTACAACCGATGCACAATGCCCGATGGACCAAAACCCGTGGCATACCCTTGTCCAAGATCGCGTTCGCTGGCGGTGAAAACGTATTTCCATTTTTTGGTGCGAACCATAGCTTTGTTATCAACAAGAAATTCCGCAAATACATATTCTTTGTGATCCATTGATTTTTGTTGAAGAATCGGCATCAGACTTTGGCCTTGCTGCGTGCCCATCTGTTCAACGCCAAGCGCCTCCATAATTGTCGGCGCGAGATCAACAAATTCCGTCAGCGCCTCGCTAACCGCATTTGGGGAGAAACGTTTCCCGCCCTGAATAATCAACGGCGCACCGATCGCCGGTTCCCACATCATGTGTTTTTCGAAGCGTTTGTGATCGTTTAGCAGATACCCATGATCGCCGATATAAATGACCAGCGTGTCGTCCGTCAAACTGAGCCGATCCAGCTCATCCAACACCAGCCCGACGTTTTTATCAAGATATTCAACTGACGTATAATAGGAGGCGATGATGCCGCGGCGATCCTGCTCCGATAAATCGCGAAAAACTTCCGGCACCCAGCGGTCATCTTCGGGCGAACCTTGGGGCAGCGGCACATCGTTCGGATTGACGCGCCCGGCATATTCAACAGGAAAATTAAACGGTGAATGCGGCTCGTGAAATCCGAGCCACAGACAAACCCGCTCGTCTTTATGCTTATTGATAAAATCGATGGCCTTTTTTGAATAAATTGTACCGTCGCTGTCCTCATCGTAAAAGCCGCCCGGCAACATATCGGCATTCAGCCAAATACGCGCCGGATCCTCAAACGGCTTCCACGGCGGCCGAACCGGAATTGACTCATCGACGACTTTGGGCGTATGGTCCTGGCGATACGTTCGCACATCAGACCGTTTAAAATTGTTTTCAAAACCGTGATCCAGTTCGTTATTAAAATGCATTTTACCAACGTAACCGGTCGCGAATCCAAACTGTTTCAAATGATCCGCAACGGTGATCTGTTCTTCGGCCAACGGCGTACGCAGCAGCGTCACGCCTGCGGCATGCGGATAACGGCCCGTCAATAACGACTGCCGCGACGCGCTGCACACCGGCGCGTTGGCGTAAGCGTTGGTGAATCGAACGCCTCGCTGCGCCATTTTATCGAGATTGGGCGTGCGAATGATTTTATTGCCATAACATCCCAGCACGCGCGCAGAATGGTCATCACCAATAATCATAACAATATTTTTGAACGGTCTGGATGTGTTGGCGCAAGAACCAAGCAGTGGCAGCACGGCGGATGCCGCCGCCGTTTTGAGAAAAGATCGACGGTCTAATGTGGGCATGCTCTTCCTTTCGAAATTTATCAACTTGATATGAACGGATAAAGCGAAATTCAACAAACGTCGGGGAACACTATAGTATAGCACCCTGTAGAGTTATATCAAAATGTTTTAAACATCATGCCGCGAAAAAAATTGAAATAGCGTTTGCTTCATTCATCATTTGGCGTATATTAGGAAAAATCAGATTTAAAAGGGGTGTCCTAAAGCGTTTTTATCTGTATTTTGGGGAGGTTAATAAAGATGAGAGCACGTGAC
>CAYSNA010000715.1:0-2311 GCA_964432185.1 uncultured Cytophagia bacterium | reverse complement strand
GGCCCGCTGCCGCTCAAACCGGTCACCACATCCATCAATTCTTCCGGCACCTCTTCCACCTCGCCGACTGCGCCGAGAATTTTCATGGCGATTTCTTTATGCACTTCGTCGGCGTATTCACCTAAACAGACACCGGACGCCGCTTCGTCGACCACGGCCGGGATGTTGGGCATGACCCGCACAACCGGATTGTTTTTGCCGATAAATTTGCTGATCGTACGCGTGGTGATACCGGCGATAATCGAGATGATGAGCTGCTCGTCGCGTATCGTCTCCTTGATGCTTTCCAGCACTACCCGCAGCGCCTGCGGCTTGACGCACAACACGATGACGTCGGCAGCTTTTACCGCCTCAACATTATCGGTGGTCGTCACCACGTGCCACTTTTTAGAAATTTCGTCGAGGCGATAGTCACGCACATCCGTGGCAATGATATTCTCCGGATTGGTGAGCTCGGCCTTGAGCAATCCGCCCAGCAGCGCTTCGCCCATATTTCCAGATCCAATAAAAGCAATTTTTTTGCTGAATAGCACGTTGAACTCCTTGATTAAAATCTGTCAAAAAATCATCGTGCGGAACGTGGTAAACTCGTGCGCCAGGAAAATATCGCAGAGTTAAAGTCGCCACACGGTTCCGCTGTCGTGGGATCATCTGCAATGAACGGATTATTATGTGTGATATTCCGCATTGATCGTGACATAATCATAGGTCAAATCGCAGGTAAAAACGGTGGCCGTTGCGCTGCCGGCGCCCAAATCAATCTTGACCTGTATGTCCTTGTTTTCCATCATGTGGATGGTCTCGGCGCGATCGAACGGAATGGCGCCGCCATTTTCCGCTACTTTGACGCCGGCAAATTCAACGCCGAATTTTTGCAGATTGATCTCCACCCCGGTGGCGCCGGCCGATTGCACGACGCGACCCCAGTTCGGATCCTTGCCAAAAATCGCTGTTTTGACCAACAACGATTTCGCAATGGCTTTGGCGGCCTTTATCGCGTCCTCCTTCGAAGCCGCACCCTCTACCGTGACAGTGACGAGTTTGGTCGCCCCCTCGCCATCTTCGGCGATCGCTTTGGCCGCCTCTTTGGCGACTTGCGCCAGCGCCGCGGAAAATTTCTTAAAGGCATCATCCCTTTGGGTGATTTTTCGATGTCCCGCCAATCCATTTGCCAGAATGAGCACCGTGTCGTTGGTGCTGGTTTCGCCGTCAACGGTCATCATGTTGAATGACTCATTGATGGCCGCACGAAACGCCTCGTCCAGGAGCACAGCGTCAATATCGACGTCTGTGGTAAAAATGCCGAACATCGTCGCCAGATTCGGATGAATCATGCCGCTGCCTTTGGCCATGGCGCCGATGGTGCAGGTGGTGCCGTCAAGTTCAAATTCAACCGAAAAATGTTTCGGCACGGTGTCCGTGGTCATGATGGCGCGCGCCGCATCAATGCCGCCGTCGTAACTCAACACCTCAACCGCCATGGCGATGCCGTTTTTAACTTTGTTCATCGGCATGGGCTCGCCAATGACGCCGGTGGAGAGCACCAGCACGTTCTTCGGCTCAAGTCCGAGCAGCGCAGCAGTTTTTTCGGCCATGGCCAAATTATCAAACCAGCCGCGTTCACCCGTACAGCAATTGGCGTTGCCGGCGTTGACGATCAGCGCTTGCGCCACCCCGGATTTCACGCGTTCCCGGTTATAAACAACGCAATGCGCCGGCACCTTGTTTGTCGTGAACATGCCCGCCACCGTAGCCGGTGTATCACTCACCAGCAAACTGATATCCTTGTTTTTTCGTTTCAGACCGCAATACACACCGCTGGCCTTGAATCCTTTTGGAGACGTGACCGTACCCCGGCTCGGAATAAAATCAAAATTTTTCATGTGTCTAACCTAATAAAATGAGCTGAAATATTGTGGATTGAAAAATATGTCCCCCGTATGCACTATCGCGCAGCGTATTAGCACACGGGGCAAAGACGGCGTGGGATGCGGCGAATCCGCAGAATAGGAAGTGTATGTAAGAAAATCTTTTTCATAGTCAGCTCAATTAGTGGGCGGAAATATACGCAATGTCACATAAAATTCAAAACACATTTTTAGCCTGGATGGAACACGGATGTAACAGATGACCCGGGTGTTCCCGGATTAAAATTCACAACAATCCATCTAACCCTGAAAACCCTGTTATCCAGTCTGATTTTTTTAGCCGAAATTATAATGTTTTCGAATATCTTTGGTAATTGTCCAGACGCAATTCATGCCCGGCGGAAATTCCACATAATCTCCGGCGTTGATCTCAACCGGCTCGC
>CAYSNA010000714.1:0-2313 GCA_964432185.1 uncultured Cytophagia bacterium | reverse complement strand
CTCGATCGAGCGGCAGCAGATTGTTTTCATTCTTCAACAGGACAATACCTTCGCGAGCCGCCTCGAGCGCCAGTTTTTGATGATCTTGATGGTGAACAGTTTGGAGTGCGTGTTCCAAATCCGCATACGGATTTTCAAATAATCCCAGTTGAATTTTTTGATGCACAACCCGGCGAACAGCGCGATCTACCAAATCTTCCGGAATCGCGCCGTCGCGGACAGATTCGATCAAATCCAGCATATAACCGGATTCGTAGGAAATACCCACATCCACACCCGCTTTGAGGGCGATTTGTCCGGCGCGTTTCATATCCGGCGCCAAACCCTGATAGATGACCGTCTCGATGCCACCGCCTTCACAGAGAACAAGGCCTTCAAATCCGTATTCCTCGCGAAGAATATCCGTCAGAATCCACTCGGAAGCATGCGCCGGTACGCCGTCGATGGATGGATACGTCGCCATGACGCCAAGCGCTCCGGCATCTTTTATCCCGGTTTTCCAGGGCGGCAAAAAAACAGTGCGCAATGTTCGTTCCGAGATATTCATGGCACCGCGCTCCAAACCTCCAACCGGTTCACTTTGCCCGGGATAATGACAGAGTCCGGCGACGCATTTATCAAGGGTCGAAATATTTTCACCCTGCACAGCATAAACGATGATGCGGGCATACTCGGCGCAGAAAAACGGATCCTCGCTGTACGCCTCCTGGCTTCTTCCCAAACGTGGATCTCGAATCGGCTCCACCACCAGCGTGAAAATTTGATGAATACCAATGGACCGCGCCTCTTTGGCTGTCGCCGCATAAATCTTATTAACCAGCTCACGGTTCCACATACAACCAAGCGCCGGACCCTCCGGATAAATCGTGCCGCCGGAACACATGAGGCCGTGTGTGCCTTCTTCCGTCAGCAAAAGGGGAATGCCGAGTCGAGTTTTTTCCACAGCAATTCGCTGTAATTCATTTAAAAATTCAACCTGTTGTGTGGTTCCGTTATGCAAAATCGTATTGGGCAAGGTGAAAAATCCGCCGCCCGGTCCGAGGCCGTCAAGCAACGTACCCTCGGCAAACTTTTTCACGCCCGCCATTTTCTCTTCGGTTGATCGGCCGAGTCCGCCTTCGTACACGCACGGCATGTTGAGCTGCCCGACTTTTTCCGCCAACGTCATGCGGCTGAGAAGATCGTCAATTCGAACCTCTATCGGTTGGGTCGGATCGAGATAAATTTGTTTTTGCATTTTTTGTCCGAACACTAAAGAGAACGATAAAATCAAAACATGAAGACCTGTGAACAAACTGTGACGTTTCATGGATGGTTGTCCTCCGGAATTGCGTATGGTATCAAAAGTTACTTTTTCGCTATGCAAAGAACGTTTGAGAGTAGTGAGACGAAAGATGCAAGACGTGAGACGCACTTTTCATCTCATGGCTGACATTATAATTCATGCAACAATCTCGCAACGCGCTTCACCAGCATATCAGCCGCCCATGAGGCAAATGGCGAACTCTCAACCTCATAGCCGCCCTCCACATAAAGGGGCTGCGGTGAGATATAATCCGCTGCGCCGTTGCAATGAGTGAAAATGATGGTGTGCTCAAATGGCGAGGCCGCTGTTATGGCCAGGCCAATGTGACTCAGAACTTCCGCGCCGAGTCCGACAAACGCGACATCGCCAATGCGCGCGACCGTGATATTGAGCGGCACTGATTCATGGTCGACTGTTGTGTTGATTTCACCGGAGGATTTACCCGGCAATTGGATCGTCTCAAAGTGACTTTTGATCGTACCATGCGAGGTCGTCTTGTCAATTTTTCGCAACACATGCACGACTTCCTGTCCGAGCATGGTTCCCATCAAAACCGGTTCGGGAATCCAGCCGTTTTGTGTGTCGAATCCGGGCAGCACGCGGTACCAGGGATCAATGTCGCCGGAGGCGCCGGCAAATCCCGGAGCCAAAACACCATTGCCAAGATAGTGTTCGATAAATTGTTCCGCCAAACCGTGCACGTCGCCACTGATGTGAAAATTCTCCCAGCCGAGCGATGTACTGTGCACGGCATATTCCCACAACACGGTTTTTAGTTGATCATTCGCATCGGTAATTTTCAAAACCGAAACCGTTTTATCGTGGACGCCGTCCGGATTGCGGCCGATCCACATGCGCGGATTGCCGGCTTGGTCGTAATAAATCTCCCGTCGATTCACGCCGACAGGGGAGGAGCCCGTTCCAACGCCGATTTGCACCGGTTGCATGTCGGTCAAAGCATGCTGAATGGCCTGGGTTTTGCCGGCGAATACTTGCGCATCGTCGAT
>CAYSNA010000713.1:0-2321 GCA_964432185.1 uncultured Cytophagia bacterium | reverse complement strand
GTCGTTTTCTGACACATTAATCGGGACGCCCTTTAAGTCGTGGCCATTGTGCGAGACGACACGTTGATAGGTGCCGGGCGGCTCGCGTTCCAACAAAAAAACGCCGGCAGAATCCGAGGCATCGCCAATCGTTGTATTAGCGATGAAGACATTGACGTAGGGCAATCTGGCCCCGGTCTCCGCCTCGGAAATGATACCGGTGATCGACAGAAAATTTTGTCCCATGCCGTTCAGACTCAGGAGCACAAGCAGAACGCATAAAATTGTCAACGTTTCTCTTGCCATGATCGATTAGTCGTCCTCATCCGGGAAATAATCATACGGCAGAGAATCGGCCACCCGCAATTCACCCCAAAAACCGCTCAGACGGATGCCATCCGGCGGATACACATTGCCGCGGGTGTCAAAATCAATTTGGTCATAAATAAGTTCGATTGTCGATACGCCACTGCCGGCGCGTTGTACGCGTAAAATATCCGCGCAATAAAATCGCTTCCACTCATCCAGCCCTCGAACCGGCTCCACGCGCAAGCTATCCATGGCAAAAGTTCGGAACTCGCCGAGAGACGCTTCTTTCATGCGCTGAACCTGGTAGCGCGGAAACGGATCGCCATCGGCAATTTCGACAAAAAAATCACGCATGGAGGCAAAAAAGGTTTCCCGGCGTTTCTCCCGCCATTTTTGCTGTTGACGTTCGGAACTCGGCGTGAGCAAGGAATATTTGGGATAGATAATATATTGTCCTCGACCGAGCCCCCAGCGGTACGATTCCAGTAGAATATCCAGTCGATAACCGAGCGCCCAATTTTCCACAATAATGGCGCGTTCGCTAACGGCGACAAGAAAATATCCATCCCGATCAAATGACAGCACCTCCGGATTGATTATTTTGCACTGGCCGGCATTTGGCGTACTGCCGATAAACTCGCGTTCAAACTCACGAAAATGCCGCCGCCATTGCCGATTCGTCTTTTCCGCCTCAACGCGAACTTCTTCGCCCGGGATGCTTTTCACAGTCAAATCGACATTCAAAACGAGCCGCTGACGCGGAGAAATCCGCACCTGATGCACCTGCATGTCGTAGCCGATTCGGGAAATAACAAGCTGATAATTGCCGGGGGGTATCTTTTCCAAAAGGTATTCGCCACTGTCGTCAGCCGCATCGCCGATTGTCGTATTGGCGAGAAAAACGTTTGTGTAGGCGAGGGCTTCGCCGGATTGGGCATCGCGAATGGTTCCGGTGATAACGCCGTGGGAGCTGGATTGAGCAAAAACAAGTTGAGAGATGGAGAATAAAATGAATACAACAACGAGTGGCTTCATTGTGCGCTTTCGATTAATCATTGTCATAATTATACAACATGGAGAGTGAATAATCAACAGAAATAAGTCGGTCCAAACCGCTGAATCACTTTACAAGTCATGTGGAGTGATGCGCAGAATTCGGCACATTAATCACTCGGCAGGACAAGCGACGGATCCACAAGACAATCCGGCCTGAGTTTTTGAAACGTATTGCCGCCGAGGTAATCTGGAATTTCAAACGGGTATCGGTCGAACATCTCAATATGCAGCATCGTGGGATTATTCTTTTTTTTCAATTTTTGGATGTATAACGGTGCCTGTTCGGTAATTCGCGATGGCTCCAGAACCATACCGACGCGCCCGATGGGATCGCCGCCAGTGATCCGATCGCCAGCGTGCACCAGCGTCTCTCCCATTTCTGCATACCGTACGACAAGGCCACTTTTGTGGTGAATAATAACAGCATAGGTCAAATTCCAGTAGCGAATCATCTCCGGCGAAGTGAAAAGCTGAACCTGCAGGACCAGACCGTCTGCGATGGCAATAACTGGACTGTCAAACGGCGCGTAAATATCAACACCACAGTGAAATCGATCGCCGCGATCTTCCCAAAAGCAGCCCGGTTCGCCAAGCCGCGGGAGGAGGTTTGAGTAACTTTGTGGGACGGGCCACAAAATTTTATTGATGTCGTGTGTAAGCATTGTTTTCCTGATTCAGATGACATAAAAAGAACAGCGGTTTTCCGGCTCATTTGTAACAATCTAAAAAATTTAACCACCATTTAAAATTCCAATCTTGTTCTTTTGCTATTGACTATTTATCTTATAATCACTATTATTTTGCGTTCACGTGAACATATCCTGTCCTGCCATACTGTAGAAAGTGATACAACTCGTTCATGCCGAAAAATCTGACGACAACCGAAATCGCCAAAATTGCCAATGTCTCCCGCGGCACCGTCGATCGTGTGCTGCACAAACGCGGTAGAGTCTCTCCGGAGACGGAAGAAAAAATTC
>CAYSNA010000712.1:0-2322 GCA_964432185.1 uncultured Cytophagia bacterium | reverse complement strand
ATTCTGACGACGTCGTATTTGTCACGCGCCAATCGCTGGCAATGGTTTGACAACGACTTGATTCTCGGCAATGGCGACAGTGGCGCTCCGCTGTATGAGGCTGCCGATCCAACGCATGCCATTTTTAACGGCGTGACGCTGGACGGCAATAATCAGGCTTCCATCCTCGACGGCACGGTGGGCAGCGGCAACACGTCAATTTCAGCCGGATTGAGCGCCGGCAATGGCCAGATTTTGGCAACCGTAGCGGATACCGGCTCGGTCGCTGTCGCGTTTTGGCCGCAATATACGGTATTCCACGCAGGCACCTCGGAAAAGGCCGCTCATCATCGCTTGCTGTTCAACTGCGGCGCTCGCGAAACGGCAGCCGGCGTTGTTCCGGCCTATTTGCAGGGCTTGTACAACCTCACCGATGATGGAGCCACCATGTTCCTCAATGCAGTTGATTGGATGATCAATCTGCCGCCGTCACCGGTTGAAATTGTCGATATCACCGATCTCGAAAACAGCTACATCAAAGGATCAAATGATGATTCTTTGTGGACGGGTCCGAACAGCAACGGTTCACCCGGCGGGGAACAACTTGTAAAGCTCATTGACAATGACGCCAGCACCAAATATCTTGTTGGTGAAGAAATGTCCTGGATCGAGTTTTCAACCACAACGCTGTCCAAAGTCACGAGCTATACGCTCACGTCGGCCAATGACGCGCCGGATCGCGATCCGAACCCCTGGCTGTTCCAGGGCTGGGATGCTGAAGCGATGACATGGGTGACATTGGATTCTGTCGTCGATCAACCGGTGTGGGAAGAACGCTTCCAGGCGAAAACCTTTGAATTCGCCAACGACAAATTCTTCAACAACTATCGCCTGTACATTTTGGCCATCAACGGCAATGCCGAAGGTTTGATGCAAATCGCCGAATGGGAAATTTGGGGCGAACTTGGGGATGAGGTTGACGGCGATGTGACCAATTATGCGTACCTGATTAGAGGCTCGAACGATCACTTGCCGTGGACCGGTCCAAACAGTGATGGTTCTCCGGCTGCCGAAAAAATACCAAATTTGATTGACAATAATATCAACACAAAATATCTGGTCGGTGCTGAGGAATCATGGCTCGATGTTTACTCGACAAAGATGTCACACGTGACCAGCTATACGATCACCTCGGCAAACGATGCTCCGGGACGCGACCCGAGTAACTGGGTGCTCAAAGGCTGGGATCGCGCCACAGCGTCATGGGTGACGATTGATTCTGTTGCCAATCAACCCGAGTGGGAAGAACGTTTTATGACCAAAACGTTCAAATGCGCCAATACCGGCCAATGGTTCAGCACATACCGCCTGCATATTCTCGGCATTAACGGTGATACCGACGGTCTCATGCAAATTGCCGAACTGCAGTTATTGGGCGAGATTGGCGAACACGTTGGCGCCGACATCACCGATCTGCCCGGCAAGATTGCCGGCGAGAACGATGACTTGCCGTGGACAGGTCCGAATAGCGACGGTTCGCCCGATAACGAACGGATTGAAAAGCTGATCGATAATGATGTGAACACCAAATATCTCGTTGGTGACGACGTGTCATGGATCGAAATTTACACGAAAAAAATGTCCAGAATACACGGCTATGCTCTCACCTCGGCAAATGACGCTCCGGAACGCGATCCGGCCAGTTGGCTGCTGCAAGGCTGGGATAACGGCGCCAAAGTCTGGGTCACTCTGGATTCTGTGGCCAATCAACCCGTGTGGGAAGAACGCTTTATGACCAAAACATGGGATGTTGACAATGACTCGCTCTGGTTCAGCACCTATCGATTGCACATATTGGCCATCAATGGTGACGCGGAAGGATTGATGCAAATCGCCGAACTCCAGCTCTTTGGAGAACTTGGCGGGACGGTCGCCTATGCCTATGGTCTGTCCGATGTTGAAACCGGAGGCCAGGTGGTTGAGGAATTCCGCTTGAACCAAAACTATCCCAATCCGTTCAATCCGGCCACAACAATCAGCTTTGTGCTGCCAAACGCGATGGATGTCAAGTTGACCATCTTTGATATTCTCGGTCGTCGGGTCGATATTCTTGTCGATGAAAAATTGAGCAGCGGTCTGCACAACATCACATTTGACGGCGCCAAATACGCGTCAGGTGTCTATTTCTACCACCTGAAAGCCGGTGACCGCGTCTTCCAGAAAAAGATGATGCTGATCAAATAGAAAAGTATCGTCATCCGGCCCGTTTTTCGGGACCAGGATCACGTGACAATTCCATTCACTTCACCGTGCGATGCCGCTCCGTCGTGCATCGCACGGTTC
>CAYSNA010000711.1:0-2324 GCA_964432185.1 uncultured Cytophagia bacterium | reverse complement strand
CCCACGCAATTTTTGAACACGATATCATGCGTCGGCTCGCCGCCATAATCTTTGGCGCAAAAGGCATCATCGCCGGTGAAAACAAAACAGTTTTCAACGACGCCGTGCTGCGATGCGCACATGTTGATGCCGTCAGAGTGCTTTAATCCAGCATAATTCAACACCTTGACATGCGATGCCCGAACAAAATCACTATAATAAAATGGCACGGACCAGGAGGTCAGTTCTCGCGCAATGATGCCGTCGATGATCACATCACGTGAATGGTGTGTGCTGATGGATCGAATTTTCAGATTCGCATCGCGGATATCGCTGACATTATCGGCCAGCGTGACGCCGTATCCGTCTATGGTGCCGCGCCCCAGGAAGCGAACATTTGTTGCGCCGTCAACGGTAAAAAGATGTGTTGCGCGTTCATATCGTCCGGGTTCATACTCGTCATAATCGGTCTTTTTTCCAGTGCCGCGGATGACGGCGCCGCCTTGTAAATAGACGGTTGTGTTACTTTTGACAAATACCCGCGTTATGGTATATAAACCGGCCGGAAAATAAAGCACCCCGCCAGCGTCAGCGACATCGTCCAGCGCCCGCTGCACCGTGGCTGTCTCTATGGTTGAGCCGGTCGAATCAACATCATAATCCAGGATATTGGTCACATTGACATCGCCGATGTTCGGCGGGTCGGTTTCCAGCGGATCCGCCAGAATGATCAGCTTGGCAAAATCATTGATATAGAGCACCAGATAGCGCGGCTGCGAGATTGAAAATTCTGCCGCAGCGCCGTTTATGGTGGCCGAAAGATTAAAAACTCTTGGCCTGATGTCACAGGATTGTATGTTTTCCGAAGCTTCTACGCTCAAATCAATGGGGCCGGAAAACGAAAAATGCGCATAATGATAGTGCACGTTGTCCTTGATGACAAATTCCGTGACCGGCACGGCTATCCCGTTTACCTTTAATGCAAACGTTTGACTTGCGGGATAAACCGACGGCAACGGATACGTTTCCACCTGGGACGCTAAAAGCATTGGCGGCAGACAAAGGACAACGAAAATCAGGATGCGGCGCGTAAGCGCTGGAAAATTTTTCATATGACGGTCCTATTGCAGCAGCGTGAGCTTTTTCGTCAGAACACCATGTTCAGTATTCAAGCGATAAAAGTAAATGCCGCTTGTCAATTCCGAAGCATCAAACCTGATGTGATACACGCCCGCCTCTCTCTCCTCGTCCACAAGCAGAGCGACCTGCTCGCCCAACACATTGTATACCGAGAGTTGAACATTGGAACGCGCGGCAACAGAAAATGTAATGGTCGTGCTCGGATTAAACGGATTGGGATAGTTTAGAAATAATTGATGCGATTGTACGCGATTTTCTGCATACCCGTCAACGAAAGTCGGGTTACCTTCCGGATCTCGTCCCGAATTGGAAATATAGACCATATCCAGTTCAGAGCCATTTTCGCGAATGCCGATTTCGAGCGAGTTGGTGCCCTCAACGAGTGTAAAAGTGCCGCCATAAACATCCCAGAGAAATAATGAATCACTCAAATCATCAGCAATCTGATTCCAGCTATTCCACTCCTCTCCATTCATTCTCAGCCAAAACGAGTCATCGTTTCCGCCATCCGGGTGACGCATGCGCACCCACAGTTTATAGTCGTCAGCAGCGACATCGCAATCAAAGTCAAAATAAACAATATCCGCCGGTTCTTCGGATGGATCACTTTTGTGCGCGACGGACTCGCTGACAATGTACAGTCCGCCCGAAGCCTGCTCGTCTTCAAGCAGCGACCATGATTCGCCAAAATTCCCATCCTCTGCCTCGATAAAAAGCTCGAATCCAGTGCTATCCACAGATGCGACATTGCCGTCATAAAGATCGTCGGCAACAAGATGACTCGCCAAAATGATCAAGAAAAAAACGAAAAGCGCTTTATAACGCATCATAAAAGCCTCCGATTTGTTATGCTCGCTCTACTTCAATTACAAATTTTACGGTGTAAAATACTTTACTATGGTTTGAGATAATAGTTAATTATCGTTTATTACTTGTTAATTACCTTGCAGAAGGCCGGAAAATCAACAGAATGATTCCCTTGCTTTTCTGCTGCAAAAATGATAATATTTTCAAGCTATTATTTATCAGCCAGAACGTTTCTTCACTCATTAAAGGCCGTCCATGATTTCACAGCAACATAAAATTGAGATATTGAAAAAGGTCTTGTCGAGCGCCGAGTTTAGTCAATCGACGAAAAGTCAGGACCTGCTGAAATATCTTGTCGATGCGTCGATGCTTAATTCTGATTTGAATGAAATAACCAT
>CAYSNA010000710.1:0-2329 GCA_964432185.1 uncultured Cytophagia bacterium | reverse complement strand
GAGATCGCTTCGTCGCTCCGCTCCTCGCGATGACTTGTAGTCTAACTTTTTACGAGCTGATCATGAACGTATTGATGAAAAAAATCGAGCGCCATTACTTGATCAGCATCATTTTGTTGATCAAAATTTCCGAGGCTGTCTCCAGCTTGCACAGGTAAATACCAGACGACAGTTTTGAGCCGTCAAATATAAATGTGTGTCGGCCGGAAGTTAATGTTTTGTGGTTTGCGATGCAATCGACTTTTTGCCCCAGGATATCATAAACATCAAGCGAAACATCGGATTCATGTGGCAAGGAAAATTGGATATTTGTTTTCGGATTAAACGGATTGGGGTAATTGTGCAACGAATAGGTGCTTGGAAGATGGTTCGTTTCAGAATTTATCGCCGTGCGTGTCGGCGCGTTCTCATCCGTCGGCACATCGTCGCTCAATTTGCTGAGATAAAGCATATCGATGAGAATGTTTGCCGTGCCCGGATTTCCCAGCGGCTCCCGACATGTAAGGGTGATGGAATGCTCGCCCGCCGAGAGCGTTTCGAGACTTAACGGCGTTCCCGGCCCATTTTCCAGATTGCCGTCGCCGTCCCAGTGCCAGACGTTGAAATAATCTTTGTTATTGCCAAACTTGAGTTGCGCGCCATCGTCAACTTGCAGCAGAAAAGAATTGGGATCATTATCCGAGCCGATGAACATAAAACGGCCCCAGGCATGCCACATGCCTTGGTCATCAACATTAAAAGTAAAGGTGATCGAACTATTCGCCTGCGGACAAAAAGCGACCTGGGCGCCCAACGAACCGTCGATGGATTTAAGCGCGGCGCCGTTGGCGAGATCGGCATCTTCGGCAAACAGCCAGAGTTGATCGGACGCGAGTTGATAGGTCAACGACCTGGCATCGGGCGAAATGCGTCGCCCGGCCAAATCGGTGACATTCTCAACAGTAATCGTATAAATGATGCCCTTCTGATGATCCTCGGTGGTTAACCTGACGCTTTTCAGTCCGTCATCAACACGCACTCTTTTCACGGCTACAGAATTCGAAATCGCATAGTTGGCCACATTCTCCAGCGATTCTGTGGTCATTTCTTCAGAAAAAAAAAGTTCGATGGATCGAGCGGTTAAAACGTGAACGGAAACGAGTTGCGGATCCGTTACATCCTCCCGCGTGGTAACGGACACCGGACCGGCCGCCGGCCCTTCAACACCGGAGCCGTTTATGGCGACAACGGTGTAATCATACGTGGTCGAAGGGCGAACATGGGTATCGACAAATTCAAACACGTCCGGGCCGACACCACCGGCAAAATCATTATTGCGGTAAATGATGTAACCGCCGATGCCGCTCTCATCATCACTCGCTTCTTTCCAGGTGATTTTTACTTCCCGTTCGCCCAGAGCTTCCGCACCGATGTCAGACGGCGTTGTTGGCGGTGTATTATCCTCAGCGAGAAAAATGTGTGCGACAAATTCCGTATCAAACGGCGCCGGCGCATTCAATTGAACGTTGGCGCCGCCACTGACCGCTTTGCCGACGGCAGCGTTGCCGGTGCGCGGATCAAAAAACTCGACGCTGTACAAGGTTTCCGGCCAGCTGCTCAAATCGACCGTGACCGTTCCACCGACAGGCGCGTAGACGAGCACATCGCCCGCTTTTTTGGCCATCGCCCAACTTTTTGCGCCGGACACCATGGCATCATTCGGATCCATCTCCCAAAACGGGATGGTGCGATTGTCAAAATACTCAAGTGCGATACGGCATTGATCCCACCACAAATCGCGACTGCGGAAATCCTGACATGTCAAATCCGAATGATCGTGCGCATAGCCAAAGTACCATTCGTTGCCGCCGCCACCGCCGAGGAGGTTGCCCCACAAGCCGTTGCGCCGCGCATTGTCGTGCGTCGGATCATCCTTGTCCGGAACAAGCGCGTGCTGGGCGTCGCCGGGTTCGTCGCAGGCCACAACCCACGGCTTACCGGCATCAACGGAAAGATTAACCCATTTGACGGTTTCCGGATGCACGCGGCTAAAATCCGGTTGACTGGTCTGCAGCGAGTAACCGGTGAGCTTTGATTTGTCACCAAGCAAATCGTTCGGTTCTTTACCGTTATGGATGACAATGTGATGATGGTACGGATCGTGATCATAAAAATATTGCGCCATGGCAATACGCTGCGCCGTGTTTTGATTCGGATCACCAAGCGCGCCGTTTTCTTCGCCCAAATTCCAGTTGAGGGCCAGGTGGTGACCAAAACGCGCAATTAACTCGCGGTAATAAAGGCTGCGTTCAACACCGGTATCGCCGTTATCGAGCAGCATTTCATTTTC
>CAYSNA010000709.1:0-2333 GCA_964432185.1 uncultured Cytophagia bacterium | reverse complement strand
GTTGGGCGTGGAAAGAACATATTTTCTCTGAACTATTTTGAATTTCTAATAAAATAGTTTACTTTCAATCGAGCCTTCGGCATGGTACATATCCTACACTCTCACCAAGGGTGATTTCTATGCAATCAGATGTTTATCAAAAACTAGCGCAGCACCTTGACAACTTGCCTGCTGGTTACCCGGCTACAGAGAGTGGCGTAGAAATCCGAATTCTTCAGCAGCTTTTTACGCCTGAGGAAGCTCATTTAAGTTTACATTTGACATTAATTGCCGAAAATGCACGAGTCCTTGCTCGTCGAGCGGGAATGACTGTTGATGATACGAAAAACTTGCTTGAACACATGGAGAAAAAGGGTCTCCTGTTTGTTGTTCACGAAGAAGGCAAGGAACCCCTCTACCAAGCGGCAGGATTTGTCATTGGAATTTATGAATTCCAGCTAAACAAACTAAATGAAAACCTGGCCAAAGATTTTGAAGAATATTCCTCCTCGTGGTTCAATTTAGAACATTGGAAAAAAACGCCTCAGCTACGCACAATACCTGTTGGCGTTAGCATCGATGTTGAGCGAGAAATTTTGCCCTATGAAAAAGCGGAAGATATAATTCGATCGGCAAAGAAAATCGCGGTCGCTCCATGCATTTGCCGACAAGAAAAAGAATTATTAGGAGAAGGGTGCGGTAAACCATCAGAAGTGTGCCTTGTATTTGAAAAGGCAGCAGACTATTATATTCATAACGGACTGGCCCGAGAGATTGACATTGAAGAGACACTCCACATTATCAAAATTGCAAATGATTCTGGTTTGGTCTTGCAACCCGGAAATTCTGCAAAACCGATGTCTATTTGTGCTTGTTGCGGGTGTTGTTGTGGCGTACTTTTAAATATCAAACGCCATCCGAAACCGGCCTCAATAGTTTCCACTCCGTTCATTGCGGAGCTGGATAGTGCAACCTGCAATGGATGCGGAGTTTGCGAAACACGTTGTCAAATGGAAGCGATAAACTTTGACAGTGGATTTGCAATGCTTGACATGGATCGATGCATTGGCTGTGGATTGTGTATTTCTACCTGTCCAACGGGAGCGTTACACTTGAGAAGAAAGCCTGAACTTGAACAACCGTATGTGCCGAAAAACTCGGTTGATGCACACATCCGGCTTGGCAAAGCTCGTGGAAAACTGAAGAACCGTGAAATCGTTAGAATGGTTGTCAAATCAAAGTTTGACCGACTGCTTGCAATAAAGTCAATCAAACATCATTAGCTAAAAAACGCCCAACAAAATAATCCAGCCGACTGCAACAGCCATTCTCTTTGGCAGGTTTCGGGGCGATTGCAAAAGCATCAACAGCATCAGGTAATCCAGATGCTGTTGCAGCGGCTGATCATCTTGTTGGGCGTGAATATTAGCGCCATTTTTATAGAGCATCAAAAGAAAAGTTCATCGTTTAAATTCAGGTTTGCTTTTTATATGAAACTTTTACAGATTGTTTTATTGGGTAGCACAGTGGTTTCGACATCATTCCCATCACTCTCGTGAAAGGAGCAGATTATGCAAAAGTATGGTGCTGAATTTTTCGGAACATTTTGGTTGGTTCTTGGTGGCTGTGGTAGTGCTGTTCTGGCTGCAACATTTCCTGAAGTCGGTATTGGACTATTAGGCGTTGCGCTCGCTTTCGGTCTAACCGTTTTGACAATGGCATTTGCAATTGGCCACATTTCTGGATGTCACCTCAATCCTGCTGTTTCCATTGGACTTTGGGCGAGTGGTCGTTTCCCGGCAAAAGAGCTTCCTCCGTACATTATTGCGCAAGTTTTAGGTGCGATCGGCGCCGGCGCTGTACTTTTTTTTATCGCGAGCGGAAAATCAGGTTTTGACGTATCCGCAGGTTTCGCGTCAAATGGATATGGCGCCCATTCTCCCGGTGGCTATACGCTGTTGGCAGCTCTGGTTTGTGAAATCGTCATGACTATGATGTTTTTACTTATTATCCTTGGTGCAACGGATGAGCGAGCTCCAAAAGGTTTTGCTCCAATTGCAATTGGATTAGGCCTTACATTAATTCATTTAATCAGTATTCCAGTAACCAACACGTCTGTAAATCCCGCTCGGAGTACTGGTGTTGCCTTGTTCGTTGGTGATTGGGCTGTCGCACAATTATGGCTTTTCTGGCTTGCACCAATCGTTGGCGCACTATTAGGGGCGGCAGTATATCGATTTATTGGCAGTTCAAAAAAATAATAGCCAAAACGCCTAACATCAACAGGAATCCGCGATCGTTTTCAGCTTTTATGCTCACCGCGCGGGCTGACGTCGTCAGCCCGCGCGGGTGAT
>CAYSNA010000708.1:0-2345 GCA_964432185.1 uncultured Cytophagia bacterium | reverse complement strand
CATTCCGGACGAACCCAAAATAACCGCGAGAATGCGAATTGTCTATCACGGCATTGGCAACACGCATTATGTGGATGAACCGGCGAACGATTATGACGGGCTGATCGGCATCGAAACGCGCGGTTCGAGTTCACAAAGCTGGCCCAAAAAACAGTACGCCGTGGAAACGCGCGATGAGAACGGCAACAACGCCAACGTTTCACTCATGGGATTGCCGGAAGAAAATGACTGGGTCTTGAACGCCCCGTTCATCGACCGATCGTTTATGCGTAACGTTTTGACCTACGATCTGTCGCGCCGTCTCGGCCATTACGCCAGCCGCACGCGCTATTGCGAGCTCTTTCTCAACGGCGAGTATCGCGGCATTTATGTTCTGATGGAAAAAATCAAGCGCGATAAAAATCGCGTCGATATCGCCGCGCTCGATTCGGCGGACCTTGCCGACGATGCGCTGACCGGCGGTTATATCATCAAAATTGACAAAACCGACGGCGCCGATACACAGGGATTTACCTCCGAACATCTGCCGGCAGGCAATTCAACGCGACGAATTTATTATCAATACCATTATCCCGCTTTTGCCGACATGATGCCGCAGCAGCGTAACTATATCCAAAACTATATGCACGATTTTGAAGATATGATGGCGAGCGATAATTATGACGATCCGGTCAACGGCTACCCGGCCTGGATCGATGTTGAATCTTTTATCGATTTTTTCCTCGTCTCTGAACTTGGAAAAAATGTCGATTCCTACCGGCTCTCATCCTATCTTTACAAAGACCGCGACAGCGACGGCGGCCTGCTGTTTGCCGGGCCGGTGTGGGATTATAACCTGGCGTTCGGCCTGGCCAATTATTATGACGGCGAAGATACCAACGACTGGATGGTGCAAACGCTGCTCTATATGGGCGGCGGCGACTGGCAGGTGCCGTTCTGGTGGGAGACGCTGTTGAACGATCCGCAGTTTAATTATTTAATCAAGCCGCGCTGGTTTTCGCTGCGCAAAAGTGTGTTCAGTGTTGAACGCATTCATGCCTTTATTGATAATATTGCCTACGACCTGCGGGATGCCCAGGCGCGCAATTTTACCCTCTGGCCGGCGCCCGGTGAACCGGGTGTCGGCTTCTGGCCCATGCCCGGGATTTTTTATTCGTTCACATCCTATCAGGATGAAGTAGAATATTTAAAAAGATGGATCGAAGAACGTATCACATGGATGGATGAAAATATTCCATTGTTCTCCGGTATCGATGAGGACAAAATCGGAACCCTGCTGCCGCAGGAATTTGTCCTGCATCAGAATTATCCGAATCCGTTTAATCCGTCTACCCGGATCAGTTTTGAGCTGATGCGTCCGGCTTTTGTGGCGTTGAGAATTGTCAATGGCGCCGGACAATTGGTTCGCGCGATCCACGAAAATATGCCTATCGGTACAAATTCTTTCACCTGGGATGGCCGGGATGCCCATAACCAACCGGTCGCTGGCGGTGTTTATATCTATCAACTCAATGTGCAAACAAAAGAGAATTCCTGGTCGCAATCCAAGAAAATGTTGCTTCTCAAATAAAATTTTTTATCTTCATTTGATGAATTAAACATCTATCCAACGTAATCCGCACGTCAATTCCCAAACCTCGAACGTCACCGGGATGTTCGAGGTTTTTCAACCAATGCTGGAGACTCCATGAAATCAAACCGTCTGCTGTCTCTTGATCTTTTTCGTGGTCTTGTCATGTTTTTGCTGGTTGCTGAAGGCACCGGACTTTATCATGCGCTGGCCGATTTGACAGCCGAAGGTACAGTTGCCGGCTGGCTCGTCGGTCAGTTTCATCATCATCCCTGGAATGGTTTGCGATTCTGGGATTTGATCCAGCCTTATTTTATGTTCATCGTCGGCGTCGCCATGGTTTATTCGGTGTATCGACGATGGGAGAGAGGGGATACCTGGAGCCAGACGTTCATCCATATCATCATTCGCTGTGTCATCTTGTTTTTTCTCGGCGTGATTTTGCATTGCGGCTACAACAAAAAATTGGTGTGGGAATTGTGGAATGTACTGACGCAGCTTTCCTTCACCATTCTCGTTTCATTTTTGCTGATGAAATTGCCGCTGAAATTTCAAATTTTCATCTCCTTTGCCATTCTTGGATTGTCCGAATTTTTATATCGAATCTGGCCGGTTGAGGGTTACAATCAGCCGTTCACGCCGGATCAGAATTTCGGCTCCTGGATGGACATGAAACTC
This sequence comes from uncultured Cytophagia bacterium, assembly GCA_964432185.1. GTDB lineage: Bacteria > Zhuqueibacterota > Zhuqueibacteria > Residuimicrobiales > Krinioviventaceae > Kriniovivens. The sequence goes on along the minus strand of CAYSNA010000708.1, from coordinate 97 downwards.
ATGGGCCATCTCAGCGGCGGCCACTGGGTAGCGATTAACGCGCTGCCGACCACGGCGCATACCATGTGGGGCGTCATTGCGGGGCGCATTTTGCGCA
>CAYSNA010000707.1:0-2365 GCA_964432185.1 uncultured Cytophagia bacterium | reverse complement strand
GATTTTGCCGTTGTGGTGTGATGTTTCTGTTTCAAATCGACATTAAAATTTGACAAAGTTGAAAGGTTCTTCGCCCAGTCTGCCGGGTGAACAAAAATATTGTAGGCGGAAGAGCGGCTCACCAGATCGAACTCGCTGTCACCCCAGCCAAGCACCGCACTTTGTGAATTCATTCTTTGCATAATAGCTCTACTTGTGCTCCCCGTTAGCGGTTCATAAAAAGTAATCATGTTGCCAAAAACAGAATAATCCGAGAGAAAATCATACTTGTCTTCAATTTGATAAATAAGAATATTCTTGTTGATTTGATCGCCATAATTTTCAAAGAACCACGCTTCGTCCTTATCGCGCACATCGGCGGTTTCCGGAATGCCCAGGCTGTTGAACAGATCAACATTGTCTGCGGTAATGGCTACGGATTCGGTGAGACCGCATAATGAGATCGCCACATTGACGGAATTGGTGCCGGGCGTACAAACGACATATCCTTTAATATGATCTTTGAAATGCGTGATCAAACCGCTAAAGTTTCGCTTAAAAGATGTGTTCACAACAATGCCATGGTTCCGGTTCAGATCACTCAGCCAATAAATGGCGCCGTTATTATAGCTTTGATAAATTTGCGGTTTTGTCTTTGCCAAAAGACCCTGCAACGTCGAGATGGTCAGCAACTTTGTTGTCGCATAGGCGGGACTGTCAATTGAATAGAGCGTATCCGGCACGGTTGACGCCGGATATGGACTGCCGGGCAATCGTTCAACTTTTTGCGCAAACATGCTCGAAATCAACATTACGATGAACAAGGGGAAGAAACGTTTTTTCATTCTGCGACCTCGCGATTTATTTTCGGCTTTACAGGTTCAATATAAAATCTTTTATCCATTTGAAGGGTACTGGTTTGCCTTTCGTTTAACTCGATGTGGGGAGCATTGGATTTCGTGTCGTCCGTACATCCAGCGGAGTTGGCGGAATTAATCGTAGTCTTGTTAGACCTTAAAGTGACCGGATTGTTCCGGCCACAAAGATAGTATATTTTACTTTAAGAACATCATTTTTTTCGTTTTGACGCCGAGATCAGAATTCATCTGGACATAATAAATTCCATTGGCAACGGTCAAGCCAATATCATTCGTACCGTTCCAGGAAAGGGTGTGGCGCCCGGCGCTCATGGGCTGGTCAACCAGCATTTTGACGCGTTGTCCCATCATATTGTAAATAATTACTGTTACGTCCGTTGGCTGTGGCAGCGAGAATTGAATCCGGGTTGACGGATTGAACGGATTCGGATAATTTTGATATAGCGCATAGTCATCCGGTTGATGTGATTCTTTGTCCTCAATGGCCGAGAGGATTTCGCCATAAATTTCCAGTTCGGCAATTTGAATTTTCCCTTCGCCATGCTCCGATGTAATATTCAAACGATAGTGATTATAGCTTTGATTATTTTCAAACATAAATTCTTTTTTCTGAAAACGTTCTTCCCATATCGGTTCATTGGTTACGGTATGCAGCGTTTCCCACTCCAATGTGTATGGATTCATCGCTTCAAATGTCCAGTCTTTTGGATCGCGAGAAGGCGTATCATTGGCTGAATAGAGCGCATATCCTGTAACGATTGATTTACGTTGCAGACTGTACTCGATCGTTGTGGTTGTAGCAAATGTCAGGTATTTTGTCGCGAGATCGTTATCAATGAGATTTTCAATTTGTTCAGCCTCGGGTGAGTTAAAATTGGATTCCGAAATTCGGCCCATCCAGTCCGTGATATCAACGACACTACCCTGGTCCAGAACTTTGCCATAGAGATACAGTTCTGAAATTTGTATCAGACCGGCGCCATGCGCGGCATGAATATTTAAACGATATGTTGTGTACGGGATCGTATTGTCAAACGAGAATTTTTTGCCGGCCAGTCGTTCGCCCCATGGCGGTTCATTTACCACCGCGTGCAGCGTGACCCAGGTTTCGCTGAATTCATCCCAGGCGTCCAGCTCCCAGGTGCTGGGATCACGTTCCAGTGCGTCGTTGCCGGACACCAGCACATAATCCGTAACAACGGTTTTGTTCGGCGTCGTAATTTGAATCCAGGTGGTGTCGTTGAACGTGAGGTATTTTGTCGCCACATTGTTGTCGATGAGTTTATCGACGCCTTCGTTTTCCGGCGAATCACCATTGGCTTCGCTGATTTGCAGACCATCCAAATCCGTGATGTCTGTCACATCAGGATCAAAAAAGTCGCCAAAAATTTTGTACTCGGCAATTTGAATGAGATTAGCGCCGTGAGCTGCCTTGATCTGCAGACGGTATGTTGAAAAAATTTCCGTGTTGTCAAAGCTGAAACGTTTTTCGGTCAAGCGTGTTTCCC
>CAYSNA010000706.1:0-2367 GCA_964432185.1 uncultured Cytophagia bacterium | reverse complement strand
CCGTCGGCGATTTTTTCACCAGCACCAGTTGTTTCAATTTAATGGGCGAATATAGCCCGCCGGGCATCACCGCCTGCACGCCATATTCCAGCGTGGCGCCATAGGCTTGTTGCGGAATCGGCGCCTGATAGAGCGAAGCATTTGCCGCCGTCATCTCCACGCGAGTGTAATGCGGTTGATCCAGAGTGCGCCAGTACAGATTCACCTGCGCCGGAATGGAATCGCTTTGCACCGAAGCGTTGACAATAAAATCGTCAACCTGGCCATCGACAAAAATGAGCTTTTCGACGTTCACACGCACACCGGTGAAATACTGCAGGATACGATCCATGACCGTCAGGCGCACGCTTTTTTCACTGATGGCCTCGAAACCGCCAAAGGCAAAGCTGATGACCCGGCCGAGCCGCTCGGTGATGGTCGCGGCCACACTGCCGTCCGGGTATTGAAAAAGAGCCGAACCAAACGGAGCGGCCTGAACAACATCGCGGGATTGCGCATTATTGGGACGCAGCGGTTCGAACACCGCAGACGACAAACCGCGACTGATCGGCTGAGACTCGACGCCCTCGATTTTTGAATAACTCGTGGCATCATCGACAAATTTCGCCTGTATATAATTTTCATAAAACACTTTGGATTTGCCGTTGGTCTGATTTTTTTGATTCAAATAATTGCGTTCCTGCGCGTCAGCGCCCGTTTGGCTGGCGCACATATCCCAGGCGATATTTTGCCCGGCAAGGAACAAACTTTTTCCCTGGCGCAAATACGATTTCATATCCTCGGTATCGGCCTCTTCGAGCGACGGCAGGGCGCTTTCACCCGACCAGATGACCATATCATAATTACGCATGACGGGACCAAGAGAACCCTGAACGGAACGATCCCACACATCGTACGGCATGCCGATGGAATCGAGGGCGGCATAATAATAATCTTCGACATTGATCTGACCGTCGTCGTCATCGACAAACAGCAGGCGCGCTTCGATGGCCACCTGGAAATGGACATCCTGAACGAGACCATCCGCATTTATGTTGAGTTTGAACCTGACGTTATGAGGAAAGGCAAAATCACTGACCCGGATGGTAAAATAGTCCGAAACCGTATCGACATAATTTGTTAATGAGGCGATGCCGGGAATGCTCGGCACATAAACGGAATTGTCCAGCACTTCCACGGTCGGATCGTCGGTGGACAGCGCGAGCTTGACATTCGAGGCATCATTCCAGCGATTTTTAATCCGCAGGATCAGATTGAGTGTCTCGCCCACATTGATGCGGCCGTCGGCATTGCCGGTGAGCAAATCTTCGACGCTCACGCGCGTCACCACCAGTTCCGGCTGCGACTGAAACGGCGTGCTCAATGCCGCCGCCGCATTGACGCGGCCCTTTTTGCCGAGCAATCCCTCGTATCCGGGATTGGCAGCGTCGATATTGTCGGCGGTATCAACAATATGCATCATAATCTGCGCCGGCGACCAATCCGGGTGAGCCGCTTTGAGCAGACCGGCGACACCGGCGACAATGGGCGCTGAAAAAGAGGTTCCTTGCTGGATACCATAGCGATTAGTACGAAATGTCGTGTAAATGCCGCTGCCCGGCGCCGCGACTTTGACCCATGAACCATAATTGGAAAAACTCGAACGGCGGTCGGCGCTGGTCACGGCCGCCACGCTGAGGATCCAGTCCTCTTTGCCGGGTGTCGGCGGCACAGCCGAGTTATCATTTCCGGCGGCTTTGACGACAAGCAGACCATTGTTGTATGCATAACGAAAGGCGTCGCGTTCAGCCAAATCATCAACATAACCGCCAAAACTGGCATTAATGATATCCGCACCATTCGCCGTTGCATAGTAAATGGCCTGAATCACCCCGCCGGACGGCAAATAGCCGTTGCCGTCCGTACCTTTGTAACCGGCACGCAACGGCATGATTGTACAATTCCAGCCAACGCCGGCAATGCCTATAGAATTATCCGTGACCGCCGACGCACAGCCGGCCACATTTGTGCCGTGACCCTGAAAATCCATGGGATCGTTATCCGCGGTACTGCCGTCTTCACCGGGAGCGACGCTGCCGACATTAGTGACAAAGTCCCAGCCGCGAATATCATCGATAAAACCGTTGCCGTCACTATCGGAGCCGTTTAACACCTCATCCTCGTTCACCCAGATATTGGCCGCCAAATCCTCGTGATTGTAATCCACGCCGGTATCAATCACCGCAATGATGACATCTTTGGCGCCTTGCGAGTAATCCCAGGCTTCGTACATAAAGAGATTATCGAGATAAAATTGTTGAGATTTCAGCGGATCGTTCGGAATGCCGCTCACCTTGTGCAAGTAGTTGGGCTGGGCGTATTCAATAT
>CAYSNA010000705.1:0-2368 GCA_964432185.1 uncultured Cytophagia bacterium | reverse complement strand
TGGACGGCATCGAGGCGACGGCCGAGATTCACCGACGTTTTCCGGAGATTAAGGTACTGATGCTGACCACGTTCGACGATGAAGCGTATGTGACCGGAGCGTTGCGCGCCGGGGCGTTTGGTTATGTCTTGAAAAACACGCCTGCGCTAGATCTGGCGCAGGCGATTCAGATGGCGCACCGGGGCATGGTGCAATTGGCGCCTTCAGCGGCCGACAAAGTCGCCAAGATGATTGGCGGGGCCCGAACACCCGGGAAGGACATGGGCACGGACAATCCACTGATTAACCTGACCGAGCGAGAGATTGAAGTATTGCGTCTATTGGTTCGGGGAGCAAGCAACAGGGAGATTGCCGCCGCACTGGTGATCACCGAGGGTACGGTCAAGTCGCATGTCTCCAATATTCTCAATCGATTAGAGGCACGGGATAGAACGCAGGCGGCCGTTATCGCTGTCAAACACGGGTTGACGTAACCGGTTTGTGAAAATCACCGCCTGACAAAGCGTGCATCTGACGAGCGGTACGTGCCGTGATTTAGGAGTCTTTTTCTCACTTTGGCGGAATCCTGATCTTGAGAGGTACTCGTCCCTCCCGTTCAGCGGTAATGCGGGCTGTTGGGCGGGCATAATCAGAGAAATTTAGTAGAGGAGGCTGCAACATGAAAGTATTAATAACGGGAGGCACAAACGGGATGGGGAAAGGGCTTGCTCAGATATTAGCTGGCATCGACGATCAAACCCGTGAGCTCATCATTTTATGCAGATCGAAAGAACGAGGTGAAGCGACGATCCAAGAAATTGAATCCGCTACCAAAAATAACAAGATATCCATGGTTATGTGCGACCTGACCAAACTCAGTGATGTTCACAATGCCATCAAGGAGATCCGCAGTCACCATGAGTTTCTAGACAGCGTATTCATCAACGCTGGTTTGGGCTACGCTGCCAAGCGTGTAGAAACTGAAGATGGGATGGATCCGCATTTTCAGGTGAACTACCTGTCCCAGTTCATGCTGACTCTGAACTTGTTGGATTTGCTGGAAAAATCCGAGAATGGTGGCAGGATTGTCTTCAATGTCACAGAGACCGGTGAAATATTCTGGGACGATATCCAAATGAAGAATAAGTGGGGTTATGAAGATGCCATCCATCAGGCAATGGTTGCCAAAAGAATGTTTAGTGAACGTATGCATAATTTATACAAGGAAAGAGATCATTCAAAAGTGTCTTTCATTGGATTTCAAATTCATAAAATTGTTTGGACCAACCAGATCAATATCATTCCATTTTTCATGAAGTCCATGGCTACATTGATGAAACTTTTTGGCACATTTATTTCGATGGAAGAATGCGGGAAGGTCATGGCGCCCTTGTTTACTGAAAGCCGAGAAGAGAGCTTGAAAAAATCTGGAAAATTTATCACTTGGAAAAATGATGCGTTTGTCGAGATGAAGCACGACGAATATGCGGCTGACCAAAAACTGCAAGAAAGACTATGGATTGTTAGCTTGGATTTATGCAAAGACGAAGAAACAGCTCAAATTGCTGAGAAGCTAACTTAATGCCATAATGAAAGCGCAGCATTTACGAATAATCCGTCCAAAATGACAAATCTACGTTCAAAAACGGGCTAACGCGAGCCGTTGGGCAGTCCCTAGCAAAGATTGAATCTGTGTCTGTTTTACAACAGAAATCGAGAAACTGTTTGTAGTTGCACTTTGAGTTCTTATTAGGAGAAAAACAATGAACAAGACAATTTCCAAAAACGACGACAAGAATTCTAAGCCAATAACATTTCATACTACCATTTTACAAACAGGGAAGAATACTGTTGGGATTCAAGTCCCTGAAGAAATAATCGAAAAACTTGGCGCAGGTAAACGCCCTCTTGTCCGTGTGACAATTAACAAATACACATATCGTAGCGCAGTGGCTGTAATGGACGGAAAGTATATGATAAGTTTTAATTCAGAGCACCGAAAAGCATCGGGAGTCCAAGGTGGTGATGAAGCAGATGTTATTTTGGAACTTGATTTAGAACCACGCACTGTTGAAATTCTCAAAGAATTAAAGGACGCTTTAATTTAAGGGAATGCACTTGACGCTTTCGAAAAGTCTGCACCTTCAATGAAAAAGGATTATGTTCGTCAAGTAGAAGAAGCCAAAGCACAAGAGACTCGTGAACGTAGAATTGCCAAGATTGTAGAAAAATTAAGCGCAGGTTGATAAATTATCTCAATGTTTCTGACAGTCAAAACCGCCTGACAATGCGTGCATCTGACGAGCGGTACGTGCCGTGATTTAGGAGTCTTTTTCTCACTTTGGCGGAATCCTGATATTGAGAGGTACTCGTCCCTCCCGTTCAGCGG
>CAYSNA010000704.1:0-2373 GCA_964432185.1 uncultured Cytophagia bacterium | reverse complement strand
AATTCAAATGATAATAGCCATCCGTATTGTATCCGTCGCAGACGACGGCATGTAATTTATAAAAGGCGTTGACGCCAATTTTCAACAGTGCCGGCAACGCATTCATCATATTTTCCTGTAAGGCGTAATAAAAACCGCTCGTTGGTCCATCATCGATCAAATTGGTGACGTGGTCAGCGGAAAAATAGCCAAACTTTTCTTTTAAAATAAAGCCGACCGAATCAATGTGGGCTCCTGAGCTGCTGCTGGAGTAATCGGTTTTTATCGACACACCACAGGCGAACGCAAGGGCGGCAACATCCTGGTCCGTACACTCGATGTCATTTTGATATTTTTCGCCAAGATCGCGCAGATAGCGGTTTAACCGCTCAAACGACGGAAAATCGCACGCAGCGCTGTCGTTATCCACATGAATCGATCGTGTCGTCGTTACATAACAATCGTCCGCTTCAAAAGACACATCACCAATGCTCCGGTGATAATGCACAATCTGGGAAAGCGCCGTCCCGACACAACCAACAACGGATCTGTTTTGTGATTGCGGATCAACAGGACAAAACGCATTATAAGGTGAATGTTGTGTCCAGGTGGACTCCACCCACCCACCGGTTGATGTGGCGCCAACCTGGGGCCATTGGCGAAAGGAGGTGCTGCTCAGCTTTGCGATCGTCTCATTCAGCAGGATACGCCAATGCCGGTTATTTTTTTCGATGAGATCATCAGGCAAAAAGCGGGCGTCTGTCTGATTCAATCTGTTGTCGTTTTGCAGGATATGATAAAGGGTATTCTCGTCGCTCATCGCCGGATGCCAATTTGTGATGAAAGAATAGGCAATAATGGGCTCAACATCGGTATCGCAGGAGATGATGATAAAGCCTTTGGGTTGAAGATGCCCGATGTAAGCTATGATTTTATTCGTGCCCGCCTTGTAAAGGGTCTCAACATTGTCCACCAAAACCGCATGATTTTGGAGAGCCGTGACCTGATTTATGTCGACATTGTATTCCAAAAAACGCCAGGCGGCGATCTCGGCTTTATCTCGTGTCACTGGCCGGGAAAATAAAAGGGTGGAAATAAAAAACAACCACATCGAAAAAAACTGTTTTGTACTCATGGCATTTGGCCTATCATTTTTTGAGAACGGTACAGCGCTGGTTTTTGTCGGATGACTGTCAAGGCGAGATATGTAGAGGTACCATATGAGAGCAGGGGAAAAAGATCAACAGAGATGTGCCATAATGAAAAAGTCACATCCCGCAATTCCGGCAAAGGTCAAACATGGAATAAATATAATGAAAAATTCCAGGAAATCAAGAGCAAAGAAATAATGGCTGCAATGTTAACCAGCGAAAATCTTCAAGGTCGCGATTCTATTGCCACCCGGCCATGGTTCGTGAAGCGAGTACGAATCTCAAAAGTTGGAAAACCGTGCGGTGAATACGCGGAACATCATTATGAACGCGTTGGTAGACATGTAATCGATGTGAAGGTCCGGCCGATCAGGATTGGACGTTTCGCGATATTGTCGATAAAAAAAGCCCGCATCTAACGATGAGGGCTCTTGTTGCATGTTTATCGATCATGACGCGTCGATTGACAGAATCGCGTAAATCATGAGCGGATCCTGAACTTTGAAATTGTCGATATCTCGTCCGGTGCCGCCAGTCATGCCTCACGAAACAATCTTGAGCGAGTTTACACCTTTTTTCACGGCACCAACCGGCACACAAAAGGTGTCGACCGGCCAGCCCTCATTGTCGTATGGATGCAGATTTCCCACTTTGACGTTGTTCACAAAAACCTCATTGTTATCCCAAGTCACCCGCTTGGCCATAATGGACAAAAAGCCAAAACGACCCTCTCGGACGTTGTTGACCACATCAAACGTAATCTCGTACTCATGATGAGCGCCATCGCCAAATTCAATGGTCCCATCCCACGGGACGATGAAACCAGCTTTATCGCTTAGGTCTCCACTAACTGCCATTTTTTTACCCCACAGTTTTAATTTACAATTTTTTGTTATAAGTGCGGTGATGTCAAATGTTCACCCCCTTTCCTCACCAAAATGGACGCTAAAAGTCCTATTACCTCGCCAGCTTTTTATTGGATCAATCCCAAAATAAAAATATATTCAGTGTTGATTTTTGTCGTTCTGATATCGCTCCAGAAAAAATGTAAAATATTTTCTATAGAGATAACACCAATTCAGTTTTGAAAACCCGGAAACGCTCACGTGCTTTATGCCTGACTCCCATCTTTTTGTCTTTGACCTCGATTTTAATCTATGGAATGCCGGGGATACGTGGTGCGATCATCTGCATCCACCCTTTCGAATATCAAACAACATGGTGCTCGATTCGCACGGCCAAC
>CAYSNA010000703.1:0-2381 GCA_964432185.1 uncultured Cytophagia bacterium | reverse complement strand
TTTATATTGAGTACTTTGAAGCGGATGGTGATTGCGGATTTGCCCAGGAAGCGGGCATTAAAATATTCGGCGGCCTCTTTGGGCGACAAATTCGCCAAAAATCCTTTACGCTTTTTGCCCGAAACAAATATAATGATCCGGATTTTGACTATATGCTTTTCCCTGCTAAATCGATCAATTCATTCAAACGGTTTAACCTGCGCTGCTCAAGCAACGATTTTAATCGTACTTTCATACGCGATGCCATGATGAATACTCTGGTCATCGACCAGATGGATGTAGATTGGCAGGCCTATCAACCGGCACTCCTTTACATCAACGGCGTCTTTTGGGGACTTTATAACATCAGAGAGAAAACCAATCAATTTTATGTTGAAAGCAATTTCGGCATCGATGCCGACGACGTTGATTTAATACAGCCGGATACAGGTATGCCTAACGTTGTGCATGGAGATGGTTCTCACTATTTCAATCTTATTGATTATATTAAAAGTCACGATTTAGCCAATCCCCTAAATTATGCTCATGTACAGGCGCAAATGGATGTTAACGAGTTTATGAATTATTTTATCACCGAACTCTATGTCCGAAACAATGACTGGTTCCAACAAAACATGAAATGGTGGCGTCAACATAGTGCCGACGGAAAATGGCGATGGCTCCTTTTCGACATGGATTGGGGATTTAGCGGCGAAATCATGCAGGGCGAGGAACAGTCTAGATTTGATAGCCTACAGTGGGCGTTGTCGCAGGGTGAGTTCCTGATCCTGTTCCAACGACTCTGGGAAAATGATTCTTTTAAACAGGAATTCGCCCAAAGATTCGCAGCCCACCTCAATATCACCTTTCACCCCCTGCGTGTCCATCGAATCATTGAAGAAGTTGCTCAAGGGATAGCGCAGGAGATGCCCAAACAAATCGCTCGGTGGGGTGCTATCCCAAGTATGGCTTATTGGCGAGATCAACTGCAAATTCTGCACGAATTCGCCGAGCACCGTCCTGATTATGTTTTTGAGCATCTGGAAGCAGCCCTTGAGGTTAACAGTGTCGAGTTTAGTGCTGAGGTTACGAATGCCGCTGCCGGATGTATTTCCATTCAAGATATTCGCTGCCCTTCGCCATCCTTTTTCGGCAGGTTTCTTAAAATGATCCCATTACGGATTCAGGCGCACGCTTTCCCCGGTTGGCGATTTGCCTACTGGCAAGGAAGATTCCCAAGTGACAAAGATTCGCTTTCTCTCTTGCTGAATGAACCCACCGTAATGCTTGCCGTTTTCGAACCGGATGATTCCCCGGCCATCCGCATCAGTGAAATTCATTACAATCCTTCCGCCGAATTGCAGGGCGACGATGACACGTTCGAGTTTGTCGAACTCGTAAACTTTGGACAATCTGTCGTAGACCTTTCCGGGTATCGCTTCTCAAAAGGCATCAAATTTGTTTTTCCGGAGAACAGCCTCATTGAACAAAGTGAAGCGATTGTCATCGCTAAATCCGCCTCTACCTATACGGGAAAAGGATTTCAAGTCTTTCAAACATCTGATGGCAACTTGGCGAACGAAGGAGAGTCTCTGTGTTTAATCAACACTCTGGGAATCGTTATAGATTCGCTCACCTATGATGATCAATATCCCTGGCCCTCACTCTCTGACGGCAGCGGGCCGTCTCTCGAACTCAAAGCAGGTTCCTATGAAACACGCAGTGCTTCATCATGGCGTCACTCCGAGCAAGCAGGCGGTTCGCCGGGTACCGGCCCCCGAACGAATGTATTCACCTCTCCACTGTCAGAGAATCTGTACAAACTTTATTCTCCGTATCCCAATCCCTTTAACTCATCTTTGAATATCTCTTTTCAATTGGGATCTTCGGGGCCAACCCAAGTGACCGTTTATAATATTCTTGGCGAGAACGTTGAAACGCTGCATGATGGGTTTTTAAATGCGGGAGGTCATACTCTATGCTGGGACGCGCACAACCGTGCCTCAGGTATCTATTTCCTGCATGTTTCCTCGGGAAATTTTCATCAAACCGTTAAGAGCCTGTTGGTCAAATAATGTTATCCGAACTATCTCCGCAGACAAGCGGAACAGGTGCCATGCGCGTTACCATTTTCAGTTTACAGGATCAGCACCCCTGCGTCGGACTTCGTCCTTCCGCAGGGGTGCGGGAGACTCGTCCAAAAAAAGGACGCAATACCGCATCGAGTGCATTTGCGTGTTGAGGCTGCAGCAAAATCCTGGTTTAACACTTTTTGTGTAGAGCAAATTCAACATCTGCCCTGGTATTTTTGCCATAAAAGGCTTTTGCCACAACCTCGTCAGGGCTATGATCCTCGAGTTTGGAAAAAGATATAACTTACTCTTGTCTTTTCCACGTGTATC
>CAYSNA010000702.1:0-2383 GCA_964432185.1 uncultured Cytophagia bacterium | reverse complement strand
GATTGTCGCTGTAAAACATCAACCAGATTTGATGTACGCCGACGATCTCCTTCACATCCGCGCTCAGCGTCGTCCAGGTCTTGTCATCTGAGTCCGTCGGCACTTTGACTTCAGCAATCGTTTTGCCCCAGGGCATTCCCTGTTTGACTGAAATTGTACCACCGGTGTGACCGGGCGCGAGACGTACTTTTATGCTGTTGACGCCCCCGGCAAAATCGATGTAACGAAACAAAGCGCGATCGCCATGCCGGATGTGTCCAAGTTCCTCATTGCCTTCTTCAAACAGTTGAATGCGCACATGGCCCAGCAGCGTGCAGGCGCGTTCAGCGTCAATTTTTTCGGTCGCAACCAATGGCCCGCCGGCGCCCTGCGAGGTCATCAACACTTCATCAATTGATCCATTCTCATTAAACCTTATCGGTTCAACGCACGCCTTGCGCATCATCTGTGAATTGTGTGTGGCGCGATGATAAAACACGTACCACTGCCCGTTAAACTCGACGATCGAACCGTGATTGTTCCAGTTGCCCGGATCGCAGCGGTCGTTATCGACAATGACGCCGCCGTAGGTGTACGGGCCGAACGGCTTGTCGCTGGTGGCATAGCCAATGGACGTGGGCATATTGGCGCGGCTCAGATCGGCATAAACGAGATAATAAATGCCGTTGTGTTTGGTCATAAACGGACCTTCGTGAAAGAAATGCTCAAATTCGGTCAACACGCTATCGGTCACAGTCGATTCGTCAAGCTCCATCATATTCGGCTTCATTTTCGCCATTTTCATGGTAAACTGGCCCCACACGTAATAGGCCTGGCCATCGTCATCAATGAACACATTCGGATCAATCTGGTTGTGACCATAGGTGTTGATCGGTCTGCCGTTGACAAAGGGGCCAACCGGGCTGTCCGAGACCGCCACACCTTCAGCATTATCCGGATCAGGCTGACAGTAATACAAGAAGTATTGGCCATCCTTGTACATCACATCCGGGGCAAACAGCAGCGAGTTGTTGTACGGCACCTGATCATTCTCACCTTTGGCAAAAAAGACATCTTTATGAATCGTCCAGTCCATCATATTTTCCGTCGATAACACATGATGCCGCCATGAGCAATAGTACTCCGTACTTTCATCCAGAGAGCCGTAGAGATACAGTTTGCCGTCCTGCCAGACGTGCGCCGCCGGATCAGCAAAATAAACGCCGGCCGGCACGATGGGATTTTGCGCCGGCAGCGCCCGGAGCACAATGAGCACAAATAGAAGGAGGAAATACTTCATGTTGAACACCTTTATTAAAATGAATGACCTATGGGGGACTCGCCTGATCAAAAACAAAAATTCAACAAGAAACACGCAAACAGGTTCTGTCGTGCGCGTCGGATACCTTTAAGCGGCGAACACAGAAATTACCTGTTCAGGGCACACCACAACGCAGGCGCCGCAGCCGACACAGCGCTCGGTGAGAATCTGCGGAAATGCCGTCAAATCATTTGAATTTATGACAACGGCGTCATATTCGCAATAGCGTTTGCACAAATCGCATTCTTTGAAACGGGTGAGCGCACAATTTTCAACATTAATACGGGCCACGCCGATGACCAGCTCTTTTTTTTCCGCCCGGGTGAATTTATCGATCGCACCGCTCGGACAAACATCTCCGCAGCGCGTGCATTCAGGCAGACAGTAGCTTTGGTCGAATGAAAGACGTGGCGTGAGCAAGCCGGCCACATCCTCAGCATCGAAGGAGGATTGGATAATTGTCGTCGGGCAGGACCGGCCGCAATTGCCGCAGCGGAAACACACGGCTTTCAAGTGCTGTTCCGTCAAAGCGCCCGGCGGACGCAACGGCTTTTCCTGGGGATTGGCGACAAGTCGGCGTGCCATCAATCCCAGGCCGAAACCGGCAATCGCGCCAAAAACCAGCCGGCGGCCGGGCTGATAACCGCTATCCGCTTTTTGGTTTTTGATGTTTTTCCGCGCCCACGTCATCACATCCTGCAAGCCGCCCAGCGGGCATAACCGTTGACACCAGAGATGCGGAACACCAACGTTAAGAATCAGGAGAAAGAGTAATCCGAAAAGTTTTAAACCAATAACCAGCGGCGGTTGTTGCCGAAAAGCGTCGGCAAAGGCGTGAAAAAGGGTCATCGGATCGAGCAGGCTGAGCAGCGGCACACCGCAGAGCGCCATGGCGATGCCGGCCGCCAAAAGGATTTTGTTGAGCCGCGGCACTCGCGCCATCCGAGCCTTTGACCGGCTGGTTTTTGAAACGACATCACACAGCACCCCGACCGGGCAGATAAATTTGCAAAACCACCGGTGCCGCAGCGCAATGACCAGGAGCACAAGGATTGCGGTCACATGCATGATAACGAGCGGTTG
>CAYSNA010000701.1:0-2385 GCA_964432185.1 uncultured Cytophagia bacterium | reverse complement strand
TTCGCCTTCCGCTTCGAAAGTAATGACCGTGGCATAGGGATCTTTGTCCACACTCGCCAGGTCTATGCCGACGCTGCTGACGCCGACGGTGACGGGCAGCGAGGCGCCGGTTTTATAATCGGAAGCCACGGCTTTTCCGGTTACGGTAAAGGGCACCTCGATTTTTTTACTGGCCGGAATCGAAAACACATCCAGATAATAGATATCTTTTTTATAGGTCACGCGGCCGAACGGGACTTTTTGAATCGGACTTTCGACGGAACCGTAGACCGTTTCGCCATACTGGTCGAGCCAGCCGCCCATGGCCTTTAAGCGATCGACGCTCGGCGCCGGAATGATACCTTGCGCGGTCGGGCCGACGTTCAGCAACAGATTACCGCCTTTGGAGACGGTTTCCAAAAGCATGTGCACCAGGGTCGCCGGTGTTTTCCAGCTATTGTCGTTTTTGTTATAGCCCCAGTTCCAGTTGATGGTTTGGCAGGATTCCCACGGCCGCTGCAGCGGTTTTTCCGGGATTTCCTGTTCCGGCGTCACATAATCGCCGGGATTGGACATCCAGCGCTTGACGCGGTCGTTGACGATGATCTCCGGATCGAGCGAAATGCAGAGATTATACAGCGCTCGGGCGTCGGCATCGGACCAGCCGCTTTGCCAGTCACCGTCGAACCACATAATTTTGGGATTATAATTATCGATCAGCTCCTGCACCTGCGGAAAGAGATAATTATCGCGATAGGTGCGAATTCGGCCCGCCAAGGCGTCCGGGTGGTGCCAGTCGAGAATCGAGTGATAGATGCCGAAAACAATGCCGGCGCGTTCGCAGGCGTCGGCGAGCTCGCGAATGACATCGCGCTTGAACGGCGTGCGGTCGATAATATCATAATCAGAAATTTTCGAGTCCCACATGCAAAAGCCGTCGTGATGTTTGGAGGTGATCACCAGGTATTTTTGTCCGGCTTCTTTGGCGACCTGCACCCAGTCGTCGGCATTAAAATCAACGGGATTAAACTGCTCGGCGAATTTTTCATACTCGGCGATGGGTATATTTTCCTGGTTCATCACCCACTCGCCGCGCGCCGGAACCGCGTAAATGCCCCAATGGATAAACATGCCGAATTTGGCATCTTTCCACCAATCCATTTTGTCGGCGGCAGCCGTTTGGGACAAGGTGAAAAGAACGAGAAGGAAAGCTAAAAAATTCAGCGTTAACTTCATGCGGATTTCCTTTATAAGGTTCAATTTTAAAAGAACAGTGAAAATGCTATTTGACCAGGAGCATTTTGCTCACCTGTTTATGCTGTTCTGTTTCGAGAGCATAGAAATAAACACCGCTGGCCAGATGGCCGGCATTGTAATCGAATTCGTGGTTGCCTGCCTCGGCATAAGAGTTGACGAGTCTTTCGACAAGGGCGCCGCGGATATCATATATTTTTAACGTGACATGAGCAGAGTAGGGGAGTTGATAACGAATTTTAGTGCTCGGATTGAACGGATTTGGATAGTTGCTCAACAAAGCAAAGTCCTCCGGTGTGGTCTCAAAAAAGCCGACTTTGGTACTGCCGCTTTTCGATATGCCATAAAGATAGCCGTAAAGCAGTGTTTTGAACCGCATGGTCTGTCGCGGTGTGAATTCTGAATGCGCCCACAGATAGCGGCTGTTGATGTATTTCGAGGCGTGCGGCCAATAGCTGATCTCGGGATAAAACTTTTCAAATACTTTTTTCGGATTATTACCGGCCATGTCGCCGCCCCAGGATTCGGCGTTCAAATAAGGCGTATGCCCGGGATGCAAGCCGGGTGTGCCGTCATCGCGTCCGGAAGTGTAACAGTTTTCAATGCTGCGTTTGGAGGCCAGGCTGGTTGTCGCCGTGGTCATTTGGATGATATTGATTGGATTGCGTCCCAAACCCCAGTCGGCTTCAAGGACAAGCGCATCCAGCAGTTCTGCTTTTTCCGCCGGATCGTCGGTGATGGCGTGGGCAATCAACGTTCGCGGCATATCCTGCACGGTTTGGAACCAGGCGGTGGAGCCGTCGTTGGCGTATCCCCGGCGCGACGGCCGCGATTTCACATAGTCCGCTTCCTTCTTTTTCGCGTGATAGATGATCGAGGATTTCATGTTCTGCTGCAACTCTGGATAATGCACGTCTCTTTTCGTCAAAATATACGCCGCCGAACCCCACAATTGATTGTGGTTTCCCTGGGAGAACAGTTGCGAGGTCGCTTTGGTTGCAACACTTTCGTCGTTGACGACATCTTCGTAGGCCGTGTCACCGGTCAAATTGTACAGATAGGCGGCGGCCATCATTTTAAAATCTCGGCCCCGGGCCGACGATTGTCCCAGATCCTGTCGTGTATCCAGCATCGGATCGGGCAGCGTGTTGG
>CAYSNA010000700.1:0-2396 GCA_964432185.1 uncultured Cytophagia bacterium | reverse complement strand
GACCGTTCAGATTGTTAACCTGTCGGCGTTTGTGTGCGGCTGCAAGGTGGGCGTACTTCTCGACCATCTTCTCTGCGCATGAAAAAGTCTGGAGGCTGGCTTATCGGTCAAATGGGAGATGAACAAACGGCAACAATGCCCGGATTGAGCAAAGGAGGATAGGGGAAATAGTGTCTCGGAGACACTATCCGACTTTATGCAGACAGTATTTTCTGAACCATTGTCGTTCTGCCTTTAAAAACTCCGACGCACTTGTCGAGGTGCGTCGGAGGGGATTTTATTGGACAAGATTATTTAAGCAAGGTCATCCGTCCGGTTTTGGTAAAGTCGCCGGCATTCATACGATAGAGATAAATGCCGCTTGTTACCGGCTCACCATTTGAATTTGTGGCATCCCATGTAACCGTATAGGCGCCCGCTGGCCGATTGCCTTTAACCAGCGTCTGGACAAGTTTTCCCTGAATGTCATAAATATTCAGCGTCACATCGACTTGTTCCGGCAATGCATAACTAATGCTTGTCACCGGATTAAAGGGATTCGGATAATTTTGTTCCAACGCGTACTGTGTCGGAATGACGGCTGCAGACTCAAAATCGTCAGTCGGCATATTTTCCGATTGTTTACCAAGTGTTCCGTCGTCTTCGTCACAATGTCCGGGGCCGATAATGCCGTTATTATAGTTATCCAGTACAGTCGCCAGATCGGTCCATTCCTTTTTCGCCTTACCCTTCAAGTTTGCAGTATAATCTGGAGTATATTTTTCAAAGAGATCGGTTGCCGCATCAAAGGCAGATTGAGCAGCAAACGGATCAGCACCGGCCAAAAAGTTCAGCTCAGCCGCAATATACTGATGCGCCAGGTTATAATAGACATTACCGGCGGCTGGCGTCCACAGCACTTGATAATAACTTTGTCCGCTGAGGAAAAACTCGCTATCTTCGCCAATTGCTTCCCAAATCTCATCGTACGGCGCGGGACCGTATTTCGAGTGTGTCTTCCAGTAGCCCAACGTTCTGGTACAACCACCCACACATGGTACATCAACTGTAATCACGCAAAAATCGGTTCCCGTGACACCACGATCATTGGTGACAAATGACGCTGTATTGGTGTACGTATATTCGCCGCACTCTTCATATGGGCCAACCGGACAGGTGTAGGAGTGTGTTTTCGGGGCATCAGCGACACACACAGTGATCGGCGACTCACAATCATCAGTCACTTCAATACATTCGTCCACTTTTGTTGTTGGCTCACCAAAGGTGTAACCGGCAGTCGCGGTTCCGCCTTCAACCATCGGAGTACTTGTTTCAACGACGACGGTATTGACGCCGTTTACAGCGCCATTTAAATCAGCCGTGTACGTACAAACAAGCGTTTCGCCGGATAATAATGACAAATCGTCATTACATGTCACCGTCGCCAGGGTACCATCAGAAAGCTTATCAGATATGCTGGTAATGACAGCTTCGTAGGGGGTGTTATTTTCAATGGTAATATCGCCGGTTACTTTCCAGTCACTGTCCGTATGGCCTGCAACGCTGGCCGTCCAGGAGAATGGATAGTTAAAAGTTTGTCCGGCCGAAATTGTTAAAGGATTTTCGCCATCGCAGCTCTTGTCGATGCTCCAGTCATATGTCCGGGTGAATTCCGGCACCGCCGTTTTTTCAATGTCCAGTTTATAGTGGAAACAAATGTCGATATGACTAAAGTCGGCATATTTGCCGCTATTATTTGTCGGGCAGTGCAAATTCCCATCAGAGGTAACACTCTCGCCTGTACAATCATAGACATTTTGATCCGTGCCGCCCTTGGCTACAACCTGGTCAATGAAAATATTATCGGGAACGCTCCAACTCATAACTTCGCCGCATTCACCAACGGTGATGACGACCGTTATGTTATTACCAGGGATACCGTCAAGATTCTGGACGATTGTCTCCGCCCCGCCGCCGGGAGTAATCCTCAAGCCGTCCAAATCACCGCATTTCGGTTCACCGCCTGGGAAAGATTCCTGTGTCGGAGTGATGCCTAGTGAGGATGGATCGGAGCTGTTGCACTGCGCCATAGCCAACTGACCATGCAAAACCAGGCTCAAGCCAAGCGCAATGGCCAGCACCAAAAAGATGCGTTTACTTTTCATTTTTTGACCTCTCAATTACGCCAATAATTGATGTGATTTAGTGACCCCGCAATCACTACATCCCAAAGATTAAACTATGCCCGGTCGCCCTCCTTTCGGTTTACCTTAATCGTGAAAATTATTTGTGAGTTACTAAGATGATTCATAACTAAACAGGCTTTGAACATATTCATACTCGATAAAGAATTAATTTTGTTCAGTGCTGTCCAAAATAATTTAAAATTCTAAAAAGTTGAATTGAAAAACATAAAG
>CAYSNA010000699.1:0-2396 GCA_964432185.1 uncultured Cytophagia bacterium | reverse complement strand
TCGTCGCTTCGCTCCTCGCAATGACTTGTGTCTCGACTTTTTACGAATTCATCATGAATCAAATCGGCGAAAATCCGTTTCATTCGTGCCTATCCGTGTCCAATTTAAATTTCGGTTTATCCGGGATACGACGGTCATGTTGAGTTAAAATCTATATACGAACTTTTTGATCTTTTCACAATAAAAAAGGTCAAATGGTACAGCGCGAACAATTCCAGCGAAAACGGCAGATAACCGAGATAACCGATGACCGGCATTTCAAACACATGCGCAAATTGCACGAACGGCGTGGTGTAAATCCAGTTGGGATAGGACCAGAAATTCCAAAACTCCCACAGCACACCGCAGGTCAGGCAGCCGAGCCAGAGCGACCAGACCGGCCGCCAGTCGCCTGATTTGGCAACATCAAAAAGCGAGCGGTTGCCGAGCCAGACGTTGATCGGTTCGAAAATGAAATAAACGGACAGCCACACAAAGACATAAAAATAGCGCGGCCAGATCAACAGCAGCGCCAGCATCATCCAGCCGACGAGAAAATACCAGATCATGTGGCGTTTTTCGGATGGTACCTTAATGAACGGTTTGGCGCGTTTGACGAATCCGAACGTGCTGAACAGTTCCGCTGTCCCAAAAACCGCCGGCATAACGGTGGAAAAACTGAGAGATGCCAGAACCGCGTATTCCGTATTCGAAAACTGTTCTCGTCCAAGATAATGCCAATTGCCCGTACGCCAATTGATCAACTCAAACAGCCACCAGGCCGGCGCGGAGATCAAAAACAGGCCGATGTAGCGTCTCCAGGAGCGGGAGACGAGCGACGTTCCCTTGCGTTTGTACACCAGGCCATCAACAAGCAGACTGTAGCCCAGCCACAACGGAAAGAAAAACAGATGCGTGCGCAAGCCGGGCAGACTCCAGTTCAACATCCAGGCGCAGAGAAGCAGAACAAGACCACACCAGCTAAAGCGCGGCAGTTTTCGATGTTGAGACATGACAGATTTCCCCGAGTGTTATTGTGTCTTTCAACTTCTTTTATCACCAGATATGGCAAAAGTTGAAAACAAAAAATTCAACCACGAATTTCACGAATTACTCTAATGTGTTCAGTAAAATTTATTTTCGTGAAATGAGTGAAATTCGTGGTTCCTTTTTTGGTTCCGGTCTATACGGGTTAGGTACAAAAATTAATAAAAAAACCACGCGACACGGATGCGCGTCCCGTTCCATTTTGCTGTCAGCTTGTCCAAAAACATGTTCATGGCGTAACGCATTACTTTTCTAAAAAACGAACGTCAGACCACCGAACACTCTTGTTTGCAAGATATCCTCGCGAGTATTTTCATTGTTGAAAATCCGGGCATCCATATAAGCGATGGAGCACCGAACGAGGCGCCCGATAGTGATTCCGACACCGGCCGTCAGAAATAGCTGATCCGCATAAAAAGTATTAAAAGGAGACGGCTTGGTGTGTTCATTTTGCGTCACATAACCAAGACCGATATTGACTGACTTGGTGACGGCAAAAAAAGAACCGGCGTGAAGATTTAAAACGTTTTGAACATCCGCGTTAGAATCCGACTCGCCCCAATTTTCAAATTCCATAGCGGCGGAGAGCGTAATTTTGGGCAACATGCGCCATATCGCAGTGACATCAATCGACCAAGGATAATCGACATGATACGGAAACGAATCCGGAGCCCGCAATGTCGGCGCGACGCGCTCATTATTCTCGTGTATTGCCGGATCGACATCAGCTTGAAGAAACGTTATTGGACGATCTTTGTATTTATAATCATAGTCAATATCCGCCACATATTTTGCATTGCACAGCAGGTCAAGCTGCCGGATCGGACGAATCAGCAGGCCAACCGTTGCGGTTAATCCGGCACCGGTTCCGGCAATGTCCGTATTCCATATTTCACTGCGGTGATGGATGATATTCGCACCGACATTGGCGCCAAGAATAATGCTGTCATGCAGCGGATAATTGGCCGCGACGAATATCGCGTGATTCGAAATACGATCCTTCACGTCCATGAACTCACCGGTGCCGTCCGGATGATTGATCGTCGTCACTTCGATGGACGAGTAATCAACCAGCAGATCATAATAATTGGCGTATCCCAATCCAATTGCGCCGCGGTGGGCCGGGACAACAATCCCGGCGAATGTTGGACAAACATGGCCGTTCAGTTGAATATCGGCCAGCCATTGCGTTTGCGAGGTTCGGCCAAACTCGGCATAAATCTGCGTGCGAGGGCTCATCGCTGCCGGGGAAAGCCAGGCGGCAACAGGTTCGTGATGAGCCAGAGATGCGCCGCCGGAGCCCCAGAACTCGGCGCCGACGTACGTAAAACTGTTCGACAAAACAAGAGTATTATACGGACCAGGTCGCA
>CAYSNA010000698.1:0-2397 GCA_964432185.1 uncultured Cytophagia bacterium | reverse complement strand
CGACAAAGGCAATGATGCTCGCAATCATAAACGCCGTGTTTGTTTCGAACTCGTCTTTTAGTGTTTGCGAATTCTCGTCGTCACTACCGGCAGTGTCAAGTGAGGAACCACTTGCCATGTTCGTGTCAGCTATACTCGTACTATCCATGTCTTGAGCGATGCTGTGGGTGGCGATAAAAACCAGACCGGCACAGAGCAAAAGAAGAATGATTTTATTCCGCATGTGAATGGACCTCCCTTACCGCAGGTTGAGTAAAAATCGATTGAGTGCAAAACCAAACACGGCGCCGGTGACGGCGCCGACCGTACTAAATTCAAACTTATCCTTGCCGGCTAGTTGTCCACCGACAAGTCCGCCGGAAATACCGCCGAGAAAGGCGCCGGACGCATAGCTCATCCATTTTAAATGTTTGATGTGCGACAGCGCCCGGTCGGTGTTGCCGGTCGACAGATTGACAAGATGCTCGGTTCGATCAAAGAGTGTTCGCAGACTGTCATATCCCTCTTCCTGCAACGCGATGACATTGTTGAGTCGCATGGTTAACTCGTCCTGCAGGAGGAATAGAGAATCGCTTAACATTTTGTTTTGCTTATAGAGGACCAGCAGCGAATCTTGTTTGAGACTCTCGGCCGCCATGTTTACCAGTTGTGCTCTGTTAAAAATCCACACCTTGTCCTGAGTGACAAGTACTGTATCATTTTGCGAGGCGGTGACGACGGCATTCGGATCGTCCCGAACAATATCGGCCTGACTGATCGTGCACAAAACCAATACCATCAAAACAAATTTCAAGAAATAGTGGGACATGATGTTCTCCTAATCAATAAGCTCGGCTTCTTTGACGTTTAGCCCTCTGCTGCTGAGGAATTTGTCGATCAATTCGTCCTGCTGCTCTTCAGTCAGACCTTCGACCAATTCGCTCGCATCCATCTCTTCGACCTGTTCAATTTTTTCGCTGATGGCCGCGCGCTCACCCTGCAGAATCGCAATGCGCGCATTCAGTTTTTGGATGTGCTGCATCTCTTCGTTGATTTTTTCTTTTAACCACGAGTCGAGGCCGTTGACTTGCTGACGAATTTCTTTCATTTCGGCTTTGATCTGTTCGTTCAACTCGCGAATCTCACGCTCGGTTTTGCTCTCGCCGATGAAACCTTTGAAAAAGTCGCCGATCCTTTTCAACAGGAACAGCACCGGAGCAAAAAGCGCCACAATCCATAACGGCAAATCTTTTTGATCCGCCAGGCCCTCGGCAAATGTTTTAATCTCCGGCACAAAATAGGTGAGCAGCAGCATCGCCAGAATAAAGAGGGAAATCCATAATATGATTGTCCACAGTTTCATGAGAAATACTCCCGTTAAATTATGGATCAAGCGGGTATTTAAAAGTGGAGATAAAAACGATTAGAAAGTTTAACGCCTGCCGACCTGAATGTCTTCCCGTTTGTGAGGAGATTTTTACAAACCTAAACGGCGGCTTGAGAATAGTTATATAAATTTCAAAACAAAAGCAAGTGAAAATTAAACAGGAACGGCGCTTGTCCAGATTTGCTTTGCAATTAAAGCGCGGAATTTTACATTAGTTTGAATCCCAATTGTATCATGTGTGAAAAGGAGGGAACATGCCTGCAGCTCTCTATCTTGTTCCGGTTGTGCTGGTGTCTGTTTTTGTGCTCATTCACGCTGAATTTCGTCAGACCCGCGCCACAATCTATGTCATCAAGCCGTTTTCGACGCTGCTGGTGATCGCGTCGGCCGTGCTGTCATTGTGGGCGCCGACGTCGAACTGGATTTTTTCAATTGTTGTGTTGATCGGTCTGCTGTTCTGTCTTGGCGGCGATGTGGCGCTGATGTTTCAACACCACATCAACGCGTTCCGAATCGGGCTCGTGCTGTTTTTGCTCGGGCACATTGCCTATTCCGTGGTTTTTTCCATGTTTGGTATTTTTTCACTGTGGGATGTTTTGACCGTTTTGCTGTTGTTGATCTGTGCCCTCGGTTTCTACCGGCTTATTCGCCCAAATCTCGGCTCGATGAAATTACCGGTTATTCTCTACATTCTGATTATTTCCATAATGGTCAATCGCGCCGTTGGATTGTGGGTTAATCCGGAGGTTGGACGGACGCAGGGTGTGTTGGTTGCCGTCGGCGCCATTCTGTTTTATATATCGGATGTGATCCTGGCGGCGAATCGATTCTGGAAACCGTGGCGGTATCATCGCATCAGCCTGGCGTTTTATTACGCCGGACAAATGCTCATCGCCTTGTCCGCCAGCTACGCTGCTTAATTTACCGTGTCGTCTTTTGCGACAGCTTTGCCAAAAATGATGGACGTTATGAATCGGCGGCAATTTATCCACCACAGCGCCGGGACGTTGGCGCTCTCGGCCATGACCCTT
>CAYSNA010000697.1:0-2399 GCA_964432185.1 uncultured Cytophagia bacterium | reverse complement strand
TAGCAACTCTGGCGTCGCCGAAAACATGGCGGGCCTTTATTCGATGAATGTGAATAATCTCTTTATCGGTATTGACTATAGTTTCTAATCCAATAAAGCGATGAGGGATTTCATCTCCCTGAAATAATTAAAAGCCTCCACCGGTTAAATGGTGCGAGGCTTTTTTTATTAAAGGTGATGAGAAACCGACAAACAGGATTTCGCGTATCTCACAACGCAATAATGAAAGCATGTTGATGAGACCAAAACCTCAAGCACAGATGGAGATAAAACGGCATCCACATGATTGCAAGTCGAAAAACGAAAAACTCGAATCAGCCTGGACAAACCAATCCGTTGTCATCCCCTGCATCCTCTCACTCCATGTTCCATCGGTGAGGAGCCGGATGATCCGAAAAATCCCGGCATTTTTACTGACGATTTTGTTATCTAGAACAAGGACAGCTTATGCGTAAACTCATTGCACGTGCTCTTTTTCTTTCCACACTCATTTTTCTCGCCTGCGAGGCTCCGACCGGTCTCGAACCCACGCGCAGCGGCATTTCCGGCAGCATCTTTTTTAGAGGAGAATGGCCGGAACAAACGGACCAGGTCATCGTCGTTGCATCGACTGTTTTCCCGCCAACCAGTTTGGTCGATATTGTCATGAGCGAGCCGTTAGACACTAATGTCGACACGGCGCACTACACAATCTGGCAAAATCCCACAGAATTTGCTGCTGTTGGTGTGGTATGGAAGGAAAAAAATCAGCCGTGGGATGTCACCAATATTATCGGCATTCATTTTCCAACCGATGACCACTTTTCGCCGGGCAAAGTAAGCATTCCCGACAAAGAGACTGTCGTCGATGCAATCGATATTTCGGCTGATTTATCGCTGGCGCGTTTGAAAGTCGATAGCGCCATAGAGGGCACGCTGCGTGTGAACGGCGACTGGCCGGAAGCGGCACAATCGGTTCTGATGATCGCCTCAAAAACCATTTTGCCGACCAGCTTGCTCGATATCACCTTTGGTGTGCCGATTGAGGTCGGATTTGATTCAACAGCCTACTCCCTGTCCGTGCAACCGGCTACCTATCGACTCATCGGCGCGCTGTTGATTGAAAAAGACAAGTCCATCGGTTTTGACAGCATTAAAGGCGTATACAAGAAAAAACCATCCGATTTTTTCCCGGCCTCGGTCAGCGTCCCGACAGATACATCACGCGCCACAGGCATTAACATCACCATTGATTTTGAATCCGGTTTACTTCCGTAAGGAAAAATGATATGAAAAAACTTTTCAATAATATTATGGTGCTGGTTCTTTTTGTATTGATGTCCAATCTTGCGGCGCAACAAACCGGCGCCATCAGCGGCCGCATCACCGACAGCAAGACTGGGGAAGCGCTGCCGGGCGTCAACATTACTGTTGGCGGCACGGTACTCGGCGCTGCCACCGATCCCGACGGACATTTTATTATCGAGCGCGTACCTGTTGGTGCGTTTACGTTACAGGTCAGCATGATGGGTTATAAACGCAGTGAACAGCGCGTGGAGATTCAAAGCGGGCAAACGGTGCTCATCAACTTTAACCTGGAAGAAACCATTCTTGAAACTGCAGAAGTGATGGTCACCGCCAACAAACGTCGCCAGAGCATTCAGGATACGCCGAACAGCGTTGGTGTGATGACGGCGCGCGATTTTGAACAGAAAAATGAAATTCGTCTCGACAAACTGCTGGAGCAAGCGTCCGGCGTGAACTTTGTCGGATCGCAGGTCAACATTCGGGGTTCGTCCGGTTTTAATTACGGCGCCGGCACTCGCGTCATGTTTTTGCTGGACGGCGTTCCGGTGATGCCGGGCGACAGCGGTGATATCAAATGGGATCTTATTCCGGCGACGCAAGTCGAACGGATTGAAATCGTCAAAGGCGCCGGATCGGCACTGTACGGATCAAGCGCCATGGGCGGCGTCATCAACGTCATCACCAAAAAAGCATCGGGCAAACCAACGACAAATGTCCGGTTGTCCTCCGGTGCGTATGACCAACCGGTGCATGAGGAATGGCGCTGGTCGGACAAACTGCGCTATTTTAGCAATATTGATGTTGATCACACGCGCCAAATCGGGCAAAAATCGGAAATTCTGTTTGCAGCCGGACGGCATCAATCCATGGGCTATCAGCAGAGCACCGAATTTTTGCGCCACAACGCCTCCTTCAAATGGAATTACAAACCGAACGGCACACACAACCTGACGACCAACATCTTTTATGAAGGCGGGGAACGTGAAAATAGTTTGATGTGGCGGAGCCAGCGACAAGCGCTCGAGGTCAATCCCGAGGCCGTGGGCGATTACGTAGAATCGGAAAAATATGGCGCGAACTTTTTTCACCAGTGGGTATTGAGAAAAAACGTG
>CAYSNA010000696.1:0-2407 GCA_964432185.1 uncultured Cytophagia bacterium | reverse complement strand
TCTGGTTCCTGTATATGCTGGCTGGTCTGTATCTGGCAACGCCGTTGATCAGGATGGGCAGGACGTATCGGCTCTGCTGTTAAATGATGATGCACAGTATCAAACGCTGGCTCGTATTGGCGACCAGGTGTTGCTCGGCTATCCAGCGCCAGAAAAATCGCCAAACTCAAGTCGTACGATCTTTTTGCACTCCAAGGGCCATTACCAGGTTTTGCGACATCCGCACTGCACACCGGATTTGGCCAGCTTGTATTCTTTCAGAAAACCAGGACGTTTTCTCGAGTTTTCAAAGCAACGATTTTTAGAGATTTATCAAATGGCAGGCCATGAGCAAGATCGCTGACAGTTTTTCATCGGCAATCATATCCGGCATGCACAGTAAAACAATTTTTTACCTGACCATGCTGCACATTTTATGGATTGCCATCAAAACGTATCGCAATCCGCTTGCATCGTACAAAGCGCTCAAAAAGTTGATGCGTAAACGCAATGCGGTTCACGGGCATGTGCCGATTCGAAAATACGTCAAAAGCGGCAAACGATATTTTTGGGGATTGAACGCGCCGGGCTGGCCGTCATTGGCGTTTAATCGTTTTATCGAAAATGAATTACAAAGAGAGCATTCACGCCACGATCACACAGCCGCTTTGCAAACCATGGTTTTTGCCGTGACGGCGAAATGCCCCCTTCAATGCGAGCACTGTTTTGAATGGAACAATCTCGACAGCACAGAACCGCTAACGCTCGATGAGCTAAAACAGATACTCAGCTCCTTTCAACAACGGGGTGTTCTGCAGGTGCAGCTCAGCGGCGGCGAACCAATAAGCCGTTTTGACGATACCATCGAACTGCTCAAAAGTGCGCAGCCGGGCACGGATTTCTGGCTGCTTACATCTGGATTTGGTTTGACCTTTGAGAAGGCCATCACGTTAAAACAAGCCGGGCTGACCGGCGTCAACATCAGTCTCGATCATTGGCAACAAGACGCGCATAATGCGTTCAGAAAAAATGATCACGCTTTTCAATGGGTGCAGCACGCCTCGGCTCATTGCAGAAACGCCGATTTGGTCCTGGCGTTCTCGTTGTGCGCGACAAAAGAATTTGTGTCGCCAGAGAATCTGGAAAAATATCTGGCGCTCGCCACAGAGTTCGGCGCCGGTTTCGTACAAATTCTCGAACCGCGACAGGCCGGACATTTTTCCGGCAGAGATGTAAATCTGCAGGCGGAGCACATGCAAATGCTGGAAGATTTTTATATAAGGACGAATGACAATGCGGCAAGCCGGCATGCGCCGATCATCACCTATCCCGGCTATCATCAACGGCGGCTCGGCTGTTTTGGCGCGGGCAACCGCTACTTGTATGTTGATGCGCTGGGCGATCTGCATGCCTGCCCGTTTTGCCAACGTAACGTGGGAAACGCCCTGCGGGATTCCATTGATGCTGCGGTAAACAGCATGCGGCGCATCGGATGTCACACGTACGAGATGGTTTCAGAGTAGCAGTACGGAAGCAAAATTGTCCGTGCGCATCTACAACGCTAAAGACAAATCGGATCGTGCAATGAAATTGAAATTTAACAAAACCTTGAGCATTCTGCTGACAAGCAGTTTATGTTGTCACTGCTACAATCAAAAATGGAGTGCCGTCCCTCCGGCGCACATTGATAAAATTGAAACATCGGAACATGATGCCGCAAAATCGGTCGGCATTTTCCTGGGATTCGCCGCCGCGACTTTTCTGATTCTTTTCTTTTTCCTCATGCCGATTGAAACAGGCATTACATATACTTTTGGGGGCCCATGCTCTTAATCGGTTTGAACTAAAAACGAGGGGAACATGAAAAAGTTCATGTACGTTGTTATGTGTTTTGTTTTGCTCGTGTTTGGAACGGGGCTGGCGCAAAAATATCCATTGCCGTGGGATGTTGTTCGAATCACGTTGGCCGATGGCAGACAAATCGTCGACAAGGTTAGATATGCGTCAAAAGACGAGCTCTGTCTAGGGACGGCCGTCACCGATTATGAAAAAGAGACGTCATCGTATCAGACCTTTGCCTGGTCAGAGATTAGTAAAATGGAAAAATACCGCGGCAAAGAATACCACTTTATACAAAACTTTTTTCTGGGTTGGGCAGGCACGACCGTTGCCGCCGGACTCGTGAGCGCGGCCATGTGGGAACCGTGTGAGGAGACAGGCTTTCTGTCCTGCATGCTGCACCCGGCATCACGCACCGAAGCGTTCAGTTTTGGCGCTTACACCGGCGCCCTCATTGGGATCCCCGTTGGATTTGTCACTGGCATGACCATAGGCGAAAAGATATGGGAGCCCTTTCCTGTACCATATGAAACTTCAGTAAAGATCAACAGTCCTGTTTTTGCCACTATGAGCAGGGATATCGATGGCA
>CAYSNA010000695.1:0-2408 GCA_964432185.1 uncultured Cytophagia bacterium | reverse complement strand
GTCATGTAAATGGTCGCATCATGTTTTTGGCTGAGATGCTGAATGCCGTCAGCAATGACTTTTGGAATCTCGACGGAAACCGCATCGCCGTTAAACGTCTGCATGGGCGGACGCTGATAATCCGTCGGCAGATCAAGCACCGGCGGATTGACGCCGATCTGTTTTTTCCAGAACTCGAGTTGCTTTGCCAGCACCTCATCGGTCAGCCAGTGGCGCTGCCAGGCGGCGTAATCGGCATATTGGATTTTTAAATCCGGCAATGGCGACGACTGTCCCAACCGATATGTCTGATACAGGATGCCAAATTCGCGCATGAGCACGCCGGTCGACCAGCCGTCGGAGATGATGTGATGCATGGTGAACATCATCACGTGTTCGTTCTGACTCAAGCGGATGAGACCGGTGCGGAAAAGCGGGCCTTCACTCAAAGTGAAGGGCAACATGGCGTTTTCGGTCACCAGGCGCTGCATCTCGGTGTCGCGTTCACCGACGGGCAGATGGCTCAAATCTGTTACAGGGATTGAAATATCTGTCGGTGCCAGAAAAACCTGTTTCGGCGCACCGCGTTCTTCGAGAAAAATCGTGCGCAGCGCTTCATGTCGACGGACAATTTCGGTGACGGCTTTTTCCATCGCATCAACATTCAAATCGCCGGATATTTTAATCGCCGCCGGAATATTATAATTCGAATTATTCGGGGACAACTGATCGAGGAACCAGAGGCGCTGCTGCGCAAAAGATAACGGCAAATCACCGTCGCGCGGCAACGGCTGCAATGGCGGAGCCGACACGCCGTCGGACTCGCTCTGCGCGCGTTCGATACGATGCACCAATCCGGCAATGGTCGGCGCTTCGAAAAGAAAACGCAGCGGCAGTTCAACACCAAAGATATCGCGAATACGCGATATGAGTTGTGTGGCGAGCAACGAGTGGCCGCCAAGTTCGAAAAAGTTGTCATACACACCGGCGCGTTCAAGATGCAAAATTTCTTTAAAAATGCCGGCGAGCAATTCTTCCTGTGGGGTGCGCGGCGCGACGAATTCGGTGCTGCTCAACAGATCGGCATAATCCGGTTTCGGCAGGGCGCGACGATCGATTTTGCCGTTGGCCGTCAAAGGGAATTCATCCAGTTGCATCAAGGCGGACGGTACCATATAATCGGGAAGTGTCGCGTGCAGCGTTTCGAACAGGTCGCCGGTTTTTACATCACCATCCACGGTAAAATAGGCGACGAGTCGTTTGTCACCGGGGACATCCTCGCGCACCATGGTCATCACGGCATCAACGCCGGGACACTCCTGCAGCACATTATCAATCTCGCCCAGCTCAATGCGATAGCCGCGGATTTTAATTTGGTTGTCGATACGGCCGAGGAAAATCATATTGCCGTCGTTCATGTAACGAACGAGATCGCCGGTTTTGTAAAGACGTTGACCGGATGTTTCGGCAAACGGATTGGGGATAAAGCGCTCGGCGGTCAAATCCGGGCGATTGTGATAGCCGCGCGCCACGCCCTCGCCGCCAATGTACAACTCGCCGGGAACGCCGGGCGGTACGGGTTCGAGATAATCATCCAGAATATAAACCACGGTATTGGTGATGGCGCGGCCAATAGGCACCGAGCCTTTGCCCCGCCACGTCGCCGCTTCGTACACAACACATCCGACAACAGTTTCCGTGGGACCGTATTCGTTGAACAGCAGCGTGTCCGGCGCGTATTTTTGCCAAAACTCGATTTGCTCGGCGGTGAGATTTTCGCCGCCAATGACAAAACTTGCCGTCAATCCGGCCGCTTTTTCTTTCGGCACCTGATGACCGAGCATGTCCAAATGCGCCGGGGTGATTTTGACGATATTAAAATCGGTATATGTTCTCAAGGTCGCCGCGAGAGCTTCGAGATCGCCATCATCCGGAATCAGCGTGATGGTTTTGCCGTTGAGCAGCGGCGTGAACACAGCGGTTACCGTCGCGTCAAACGCAATCGTCGAATGCACGATGGAGCCTCTCCCCTGTTCCAGCGGATAGGCGCGCGCGGTCCAGTCGAGATAATTGGTCAAACCGCGGTGCGTGATGAGCGTGCCCTTGGGTTTGCCGGTGGAACCCGAGGTATAAATCATGTAGGCGAGATGCTCTCGATCCAGCTCAACATGCGGATTTGTTTTTGCGCATACTTCAATCGTCGGCCAATCGGTATCCAGCTTGACGACCTGCGCGTGATGCTTCGGCAGAACCTCAGCGACATCACCGGTACAAAGAATGATCGGCGCGTCACAATCGTCCAGCATGTAGGCGAGGCGCTCGCTCGGATAACTCGGATCGAGCGGCACATAGGCGCCGCCGGCTTTGAGAATGCCGAGCATGGCGACGACCATCTCCGTCGAACGCCGCACGCTTAAACCCACGAGCAC
>CAYSNA010000694.1:0-2411 GCA_964432185.1 uncultured Cytophagia bacterium | reverse complement strand
TTGATCCTGCATTTCGAAATCGATTAAACTGGTTTCTTTCGCCTGTGCAAAAGTGAAAAGTGATATTAAAAGTATTATGGTGATGATTGTTCGCATGCCGGGCTCCTCATGTATGGTTCGAAAATTGAGTGGTTATACGAAGATTTCCTTGATTGTTTCCGCGAGAATAGAGCTTTGATTGTTCTGTTTTTGTAAAAGAAAAAGGCTCTCAAAAAGAGAGCCCTTATTAAATTACAGCAACTCGTGCGCCCCTTCGGACGGCACGGAAATATAAATATCCGGTTTGAGTCCGGTTTGCGCCTCGTACGCTTCGGAGACCTTCGCGACAAAATCATCGACGGATTCGGCCGACACCAGATTAACGGTACAACCGCCAAATCCGCCGCCGGTCATGCGGGCGCCGAGGCAGCCCTTTTGCGAACGCGCAATGTCGACCATCAAGTCGAGTTCATCACAACTCACTTGATAATCATCCCGCAGGCTGTCGTGCGAGCTGTTCATCAACTGGCCGAATTGTTCAAGATCGTTCGCATTCAATGCGGCAATGGATTTTTGCGTACGGTCATCTTCGGAGATGACGTGACGGCAGCGTTGGCGGACGACATCCGGCAGTTTGGCCTGCACAACGTTAAACTGCTCAACAGACACATCGCGCAGGGCCTTGATGCCCGGATAGTCGGCGCTCATAATCTCGACGCCTTTTTCGCACTCGGCGCGGCGTTTGTTGTACTCGGAGGAGCCGAGCTCGTGCTTGACCATCGTATTGCAAATGACGATGCGTGAGTTATCAGATTTGAGCGGCACGAGTTCAAAGTCCAGAGAGCGGCAATCGAGAAAGAGCGCATGCCCGTCCTTGCCATTCACAGAAATGAATTGATCCATGATGCCGCAATTCATCCCAACAAACTGATTTTCGGCTTTTTGTCCAAGCAGCGCCAGTTTGTCGTTGGATAATTCTCCACCAATTGTACTCAATAATGCCAAGCCGGTTGACATCTCCAGCGCCGCAGATGAACTCAATCCCGCTCCAACCGGCACATTGCTTTCGATCAGCAGGGATGCCCCCGACAGTTTCAATCCTTCTTGTTCAAGAACGTTCGCCATGCCGGCTACATAATCGCTCCAGTGATCGCGTTTGCTTTCGTTATTTTCCAGATCGATGGCAATGAGCTCGTCCATGTTTTCCGAACGAATGTACAGTTTGCGGTCGTGTGTTGGAGAAACCGCTACCGTTGTGTAAAAACCGATGGCCATGGGGAACACAAAGCCATCATTATAATCCGTGTGCTCGCCGATGAGGTTGACGCGGCCCGGCGCCTGAAAGACGCGGGCTTGTCCGGTAAAATGCTGTTCAAATTTTTTAATGAATGTTTGGCGATTCATGGAAACCTTTCGTTCATAGTCACAAGACAATGCCCCGCACAAAGCCGGGGCATTTTTTTACCAAAATACGGTGTAAAGAACAACCAGGATAATCAATATAGCATAAGAAGCAACATTAAATACCGAATCCGTTTTGAACAACTTGGCCGTTAGTTTTAGTGCTTTAGGATCGTCATCCACCTCTGATGTTGTTAGCGACACGCCCATAATTATGACAATGGTGATGATCAGGGTGTAGAACATTTGATCCATAAATGGTAAATTAACGAACGACGCTTTTAACACTAACGCTACAACGATAGATGATAGCACACCAATGATGGCGGCTTTGGTTGTGGTTTTTTTCCAGAACAGACCCATCAAAAAGACGCCCAGAATACCGGGGCTGACAACTCCGGTGTACTCTTGAATGTACTGGAACATTTGTGGAATACTTTTCAAAAGCGGCGACAGCATTACAGCAATGACAAGCGCAACCGCAGCCGTTATACGACCGGTTCTGACGATCTGTTTGTTGGTCGCGTTTTTGGCAAAATACGGTTTGTAAATATCCATGGTGAAAATGGTCGATGTTGAATTCAACATCGAGGCCAACGAGGACACAATCGCGGCGGTGAGGGCGGCAACGACCAATCCCTTAATACCGGCCGGGATAAAAACAGAGATCAGCCAGGGCAACGCTTTGTCATAATTGATGCCGCCTTCGGCTTTGGCAAATGCCTCCTGCACGCCGGCGATCATGGTTGTGCCTTCCGGCTGCGTGTACAACACATACACGATAATGCCGGGGATGACAATGAGCAGTGGAATGATGAGTTTCAGGAATGCGGCAAAAGCCAAACCGCGTTGCGCTTCACTCAATGATTTGGCCGCCAGGGCGCGTTGGATGATGTACTGGTTGAATCCCCAATAATACAAGTTGGCCACCCACATGCCGCCAATCAACACGCCGATGCCGGGCAGATTAAAAAACTGTGGATCGTCGCGCGAAATGATCATGTGGAATTTATCACCTGCCGTTGCCGCCA
>CAYSNA010000693.1:0-2411 GCA_964432185.1 uncultured Cytophagia bacterium | reverse complement strand
TCCTCCGCGTGCTCCGCGAGCTTTGCGTTAAATCAAAAATGATGTGGCACGTCAAGCTTTTGAAACCAACCGATTTCGTTTAACATCGTTTCTCGGCGGTTCAATTCAATCTGCCAAGATCACTCTATCAATATACTGCAGGCGTGTCGAAGTAGAACGTTCAAAGAACTACATGGGTAATATTATTTATTCTGAAACATCCGTTTCAGCTTGGCGGTGTAGCGACGGCTCATGATCAGCGGTTCCTCCACGCCCTTGAGAAAAACGCGGTAGGAATAATTAAACCACTTTTCGGTTTTGTCGACAAAATCAAGATTGATCAGCGTTGAGCGATGAATGCGCACAAAATGCTTTTTCGGCAGAATCGCCTCCCAATCCTTCAGCGTTTTAATGACAAAGCCCGATTGTTTATCCGCATAAAACAAAATGGACGCATAACCCTGCGCCGTGATATATTTGATCGACTCGATCTTGATCACTTTGAGGCTGCCGTCAATTTGGATGAACGCGTTGTCGTCGTATTCGTACGTTGTGTTTGTCGGCACCGCATCCTGCTGCACGGTTTTTTGCTGTGTCGATAGCCGTTCAATCGTTTGCCTCAGTCGTTCCGGTTCCACCGGTTTGAGCAGATAATCCACCGCGTTCACCTCAAAGGCGCGAATGGCGTACTCGTCAAAAGCCGTGACAAATACCACCTGACAGCGAATATCCATCTGTTCAAACAGATCAAATCCCGATTCCCCGTAAAGTTGAATATCGAGAAAAATCACATCCGGATTAAATTTTTCGATAAACAGAAGAGCCTGCGCCAGACTTTCCGCTTCACCAATAATCTCGACCGACGGAAACTCGGCCAGCAGTCGTTTAAACGTTTGCCGCGCCAGCCGCTCATCATCCACTAAAAGCGCTTTTATCGTCATAGGTTTTGCCTTTTCACATTTTTGATCTCAATCAACACATGCACGCGCTCATCCCGTTCAACAAGGTCGAGCTTGTATTGATTCGGGTACAACAATTCCAGCCGCTTTTTCACATTCTGCAGGCCGATGCCAAAACTGTTTTGTTTTTGATTGTCCGGATTCAAGTCCCCGGTGTTCGCGACATCCAGAAACAGCGCTGTTCCTTCAAGCCGAGCCTGAATATCAATATTAAGAATTTTACTCGACTGCTTGCCATATTTGATGGCGTTCTCGACCAGCGGTTGAATGAAAAAAGATGGGATGTAACACGTCTCAGCCGCCGGTTCGATTCTGATCCGCGTTTCAAGTCGTTCCTCAAAGCGATATTTTTCAATCTTGAGATAACTGCGCACGGCGTCCATGTCATCTTTTAGCAGAACCGTGTCCTGTGATTTTTTCGACAGCGAATAACGCAGCAACTGCGACAGTTCCCGCAGCATGGACGCGGCGTTGTCGCGGCTTTCGTAGACCATGGCCATAATCGAGTTGAGCGCGTTAAAAAGAAAATGCGGATTGATTTGGTAGCGCAGCATTTCCAATTGCGCCTGACGCGCGCGCAGTCTGGCTTCAACCGCGTTATGTTTTTGCACATAATAACGTCGCAGATGCGCGAACATGAGAACAACAAGGCCAAAAACAAAAAGTCGAAACCACCATCTGCCCCAAAACGGCGGCGCGATATGAATATCCAAACGGATGCCGCGATTTGTCCAGACGCCATCGGCGTTGGCGGCTTTGACGTGAAACGCATAATCTCCCGGCGGCAGCAGCGTATAGTTGACGTAACGCCGATCGCCGCAAAAAATCCAGGTGGAATCGAGGCCGTCCAGTTTGTAGGCAAATTGATTTTTCGCCGGATTGACATAATCCAGGTGCGCGAACTCGAAGGAGAAATAATTATCGTGGTAGGACAAGTCAACATCGCGGTGCTCGGCAATGTCCCGGTCAATCACGCGGTCAAAAATTTTAAAGGAGGTAAAAATGACCGGCCGGGTATTTTTTCGTGTCGCCTGCTGCCGGAGGCTGTCCGGGAAAAATGATACAAACCCATTGATGCCGCCAAAAAATATCTCGTTTTCTGTGGTGGCAAACGCGCCGGACAAAAAATTAGTGATGGGGCAGCCCATGGATTCATCAAAATTGGTAAAGGCGCGGGTGTGCGGATCAAAACTGGATAATCCATTGTTGGTGCTGATCCAGATAAAGCCGTCGCGATCCTGCGCCAGGCCAAGAATGGTGTTGGAGGGCAGACCGTCGCGTTCGCGAAAGAGCTCAAACTTTTCGGTTTCCGGATCAAAACTATTCAGTCCTTCTTTGGTGCCAATCCATAACGTACCGTCGCGATCCAAAAGCAGGGATCGGATCATATCATTAATCGGACTGTTGGTTTTCTCCGCGTCAAAGCGATAGTGCTCGAACGTATCGAGGTTCGTATTTATTTTCAACACGCCT
>CAYSNA010000692.1:0-2414 GCA_964432185.1 uncultured Cytophagia bacterium | reverse complement strand
TGATATGATTATGCAGTACAAGGCCGGACGAGTTGCTACGCTGCGCGGTGGTTTTTGTCTGTTTTTTCCCGGCCATTTTATTCAGCAAACAGGATCGTCGCCGACAAGTCGGTATTATTTTTTTGAAATGACATTAGAAATGTAAGGCTTAGCTCATGAATGGAGGACACCAATGAGAAGCGGTTTGCAGTTGATGTCGATTTTGCTGTTTGTCAGTCAAGTTTTGGTGTTGCACGCACATGCGGAAAACCTTGCTCAAACGCAGGCGTCGTTGGATGCGGTTTGTCCGCCGTTCTTTTTGCGGGATGAAGCGGGCGCCATTATCAATCCGGTTCAGGGTTTGAACGCAGACAAGCCGTATTCACCCAAACAGACATGCGGGGCGGCAGGGTGTCATGATTACGAGCTGATCACGCAGGGTTTTCATTTTACCCAGGGCGCCGGAGAAGAACCGACAACAGCGCAAGCAGAGCGGTGTCAATGGGTGTCAACGCCGGGGAATTATGGCGGTTCGTGGTGTTCTCCTGCCCCATTGTACCGCTATTTGTCGGCAAAGGAGAATGACTCGCCCAAAGAAATGGATATGACGTCGTTCAGTTTTATTACGGCTGGATGCGGCGATTGTCACCCCGGCGGAGGGTCCGCGGAATACGACCGCGCCGGTTTTCGCTATGACGCGTTTATGCAACAGGCCGGTTACACCTCGGGAGGTGATAATAATTTTGACGGCGATTATTATCAAGCGCGCTGGAGTGAGACGGGCGTTCTGGAAGCCGACTGTATGATTTGCCATCAACCGGGATATGATTTCTCTGAACGTAAAAAACAACTTGGCAAGCTCAATTTTCGCTGGGCGCCAACGGCGGCGTCAACATGGGCTGTAGTGTCGGGCTCGGTTCAGGACGGTTCGCCGTTAACGGTCGAGTACAATTTAGCTGTATTTGATCCGGACGGCAAAATCTCGCCACATATTGTGCGGGAGCCGCGAAATGAGGCGTGCACCAACTGCCACGCCCAGCCGGGCTGGAAGAAACGCGGCGCCAATTTTTCCGAACGCACGGATGTGCATTTACGCGCGGGATTAAAATGTGTCGATTGTCATCCGGCCGGTTCGCAGGCGCTGGACAGCCGCATTAATGGTAAAGAGAAACACCAGATTGCCAAGGGCGACGATCCGGGCGGCCAGGTGCGCAATGATCTGGATAATACCATGCTGGATTGCGAGTACTGCCATACGAACGGTCATCTCGGCGCGCCAATCGCCAAACATACGTGGCTGCCGCCGCTGCATCTGGAAAGTATCGCCTGCCAGACCTGCCATATTCCACAACGCACGGTCAAAGCCGCACAGGTGCAGGCGGGCGACGTGTTTAATCCCGGCAGCAAAATTCCGAGCAAGGGCAAACATTTGTGGACATTTTACGGCCCGGACATGCAGTATTACAACCATTACGGCAATATGGGCATGATGGGTTTTGACGACAAGCCTACAGATATTTTTACACCGCCGCTGGCGAAATACAAAGGAAAGATTTATCCGGTAAACCGCGTACACAGCGCCTGGCCGGCCATTGAGGTTGAAGGACGAGCAGGATTGATGCAGCCGAAAATGGGCGATATTTACAAAATGTGGACAAGCCATTTTGCCGACGCGACAAAATATCCGGAACTCGCAAAAATCAAAGATGATAATGGCGACGGCGTCATCGAGATTAACCGGCCTGAAGAAGTCGACGCGTTGATCGCCTCGGTGAGCGCGCTTTTGCGCGATGTCAAGTATCCCATGGACGGCAAAAAGGTCGTCTGGGCCATGGATGACCGAATTTACCGCAGCGGCTCGGAGTATCGGACATTACCAAAGGAAGAGTGGGAAGCCTCGCTTTACGGCAATGTACACACCTATAACCATGATGTGTTTCCGGCGCGTGCCGCCCTGGGTTCAAACGGCTGTCTGGATTGCCATGACAACGAGTCCGCTTTTTTTATGAGTCAGGTTGTGCGCTATCCGTTTGACGAGAACGGCCAAACCGTGACCATGCCGCAGTACCGTCTTCTTGGATTGTCATCATTCAGCGCCTGGACCGGCATCTGGCGGGAGACGTGGCTCAAGCCAGTGCTTTATATCGGTCTTTTTTTGCTGCTACTGATTCCGCTGGCGCTGGCAGGCGAATTTGTTCTGCGCTGGATTTACGGGCCGCATCACATGCCCAAAATACTGGCCTACCTCCCGGTGCTTCTCGTTGTCCTTTTCAGCATAGCGGTGCTGTTGATGATGGCGGACAGGCAATTGGTCAATTTTATTCTGCCGTCACGCTTTTGGCTGGACAGCAACCACTTTGCCATCGCCATGCTCATTTTGCCGGCCGGTGTTCTGGCTGTTGTTTATCGGCTGCGAAATGTGGTGCAAAAAAAAT
>CAYSNA010000691.1:0-2419 GCA_964432185.1 uncultured Cytophagia bacterium | reverse complement strand
GTAAAGTATTTTAATAGCGACTCGCCGGACTTTGATCGTTTTTTCCGCACAACAATGAAAGATATGAATTATGACGGTTCTCTGGACGTATTGTCACGACGGAAAGCTGGATTTGAATTCTATACCAACCACGGTACCATGTCCGATCCAGAGTGGCAGTACTCGGAAGTACTGGCTGGAGGACTCGTTGATAGAGACTTTTATCATTACGCCTTTGCCGATCTCGACCACGACGGCAAAGACGATCTCGTCGTAGGTACGAACGCCGGAGATGTCTTCGCCTACAAAAATATGAGTCCCGCCACGCCGCAATGGCAGAAATGGGATACGATTTTTGCGCAGGTTGATGGCTGCGCCGCGCCGGCATTTTCCGATCATGATCGTGATGGTGATTTGGATTTGTTTGTTGGCGATAAACAAGGATTCCTGTACTATTTTGAAAATCAATCTACTGTCGGCGTGAAAAAGAGCGAAACGAAAAATCCGATCGAGTTCGATCTGTCCAACTATCCGAATCCCTTTAACAATTCCACAACGATCTCATTTAAACTACCAAATGCATCAGACATCGATTTAAATATTTACGATTGCCGGGGACGACTCGTATTTCATCAGCATAACTTTTTTAATGCCGGAAAGCACAACGTTAATTTTGATGCAAACGATCTTACCAGCGGCGTTTATGTCATTCAATTGAATGGGGAAAATTTTTCGTTAGTCCGTAAATGTGTTCTGATCAAGTAAAATGCAAAACCCTGACAGGGCTTGGAGCCCTGTCAGGGTTTGTCTTTAAAACTTTTCTTCATCCCAATAAAAAATTCCCCATCCTGCTTGACTCAATCGCAAAAGACTTGTATCTTTCATCACGTAAAAAAAACCGAATCACAAAGCAGGACAATCGATGAAACGATATACCTTTTTTCTCTTGATTATTTTCGCTTTCCTTTTTTTAACATGCAGCACACAAAAAGCGCCAAAAACCAAAGAGCAGGCCGTGCAGCACTGGCGCGACGCCAAATTTTCCATGTTCATTCATTGGGGTTTGTATTCCCAGCTTGGCGGTGAATGGAACGGCGAGCGCGTCACCAAAGGCTACAGTGAGCAGATTCGCGCGCACGGCCAAATTCCCAAAGAGGACTATGCCGCGCTGGCTGCCGATTTTAATCCGGTGAACTGGGATCCCGATGCCGTCTGTGAACTGGCAAAAGCGGCCGGCATGAAGTCCATTGTTTTCACCGCCAAACACCACGACGGCTTTAATATGTTTCACACCGAGTATTCGGACTTTAACGTCGTTGATGCCACGCCGTATGGCCGCGATGTGTTGAAGGAACTTGCGGAAGCATGTCAACGGCACGGCTTGAAATTCGGCATTTACTATTCGCTCATCGACTGGAATTTTCCGGATGCGCGACCCATTTCCAGCCACAATTCGGATCCCATCACCAAAAAGCATGAAGAGTACAACGCTTTGCAAATTACCGAATTGGTGACGAATTACGGCCCGATCAGTGAATTCTGGTTTGACATGAGCGCGCCAACGCCCGAGCAGAGCAAACGCTTCACCGATATTGTGCACGAGCATCAACCGTTCTGTCTGGTGAGCAGCCGCGTGTGGAATGATCAGGGCGATTTTAACGTCATGGGTGACAATTTTTTCCCTGGTTTTAAAATGGATATACCTTGGCAAACACCCGCGTCCATGTTCGATGAAACATGGGGATATCGCTCCTGGCAGGAACGCGGCGAGGTGAACGACAAAGTGGCGGAAAAAATCCAGGCCCTGGTTCGCGTTGTATCGCGTGGCGGCAACTATCTGCTCAACATCGGCCCAATGGGCGATGGCTCAATTGTTCCCTTTGAAGCAGATGTGTTAAAACAGATCGGTGCGTGGCTGCAGAAAAACGGCGACGCCATTTACGGCACGCATGCCAATCCCTTTGAAAAGCTTTCCTTTGGCGAAGCCACCTATATACCGGGCACCCTGTATTTGTATGTTTTACAGTGGCCCGAGGATCATATCTTTCAATTGCCGGGATTGCACAACAAGATCAAAGCGGCCCGGCTTTTAGGGGATGCCACACATGTTCTCAAAAGCGCCGCATACGAGGATGGCCAGATTCTCGAAGCGCCGGTTACATTGCCGCGAGATTCGAGCGTGACGGTTTTTGCGGTCGAGTACGAGGGCGAGCTGAATATTACCCCGCCCAAAGTCATAACAAGCGGCGATGATAAAATCGATTTGACCGCGGACAATGCGATCAATTATTACAGTTTCACGCAGCCGGAATATTATTCGACCTTGCGCTCCACGGTAAAACGAGAGTGGAACGTTCAGTCAACAGCGGATCAGGTTTATGTTCCCGTGTTGCGCTATAGCGAAGAGGAAGTGAATAAAGCCATCCAATTGAGGATTGCA
>CAYSNA010000690.1:0-2421 GCA_964432185.1 uncultured Cytophagia bacterium | reverse complement strand
GATGGCCAGCCCAACGCCGATGCCTCCGGTGATGATGCCGGCGGTTACGATGATGAAGATGGCATTGTCTTTCAAAACGATCTTGTGCCCGGCGCGTATTCCAGTTTCGTGGCAACGGCTTCGGTAAAAGGAAACCTCGGTGTATGGGTGGACTTTAACGGCGACGGCGACTGGAAGGACCAACATGAATCCATTTTTAATTCAGATACCACGGTCTTTGCCGGCGCCAATCCCTGGCATTTCAAAGTGCCGGACAATGCCAAACCGGGAAAAACAGCGGCTCGTTTTCGTTTCAGCACGCGCTATGGACAAAAATTTGATGGTGAATGGCCGGACGGCGAAGTGGAAGATTATTGGGTGGAGATCAAAAAAGAATCCGAGGGCGGCAACATCACCATCCACAAGAACGCTCAACCAAAAGACAATACGCCTTTTCAATTCAGCAGTGATCTTGGACCGTTCATTCTCAAAAGTCCATCTGACAGTGTCATAACATTTGCCGGAACCAAACCGTGGACCTATACGATCAAAGAGAACACTCCGGCTGGGTGGAACTTGAATGATATAAAAATATGGGATCCAAGCGGCAACAGCACAGTTGATCTCGCCAATGCTACGGCAAAGATTGTTCTTGATGGCAATGAAAATATCGGCATCAGCTTTGTGAACAGGAAAGAAGGGAGTGAAGAGTACGATTTTGGCGATTCTCCGGCCGGATCACAAAGCGCGAGCCATCTGCTTGGCGGTCCTTACCTCGGCGATTTCAACATCAGCATGCCGGACGCCGATCCAGGCATGCAGTACTCCAGCGATGCTCAAGGCGATGATACTGACGGCAATGATGATGAAGACTGCATTTACAATTTACATCCCAATTGGGTACCTGGTGGACCGTACTTTATCGATCTGAGCGTAGCGGCAAACGGGGCAAGTCATGTTACTTTTGCGCTCTGGATTGACTGGAATAGAGACGGTGATTGGGAGGATAGTGGTGAACTCATCTTTTCGTACAGCGATGCAACGACAGCCTGGGCGCCAACCTTTTGCCTGCTGGGCATAGGTATTGGAAAAACAATTCCCATGACGACAACTCCGGGAAATGTTTTCGCACGAGTCAGAATTGTCGAGGGTGATAACATCAAGCTTACACCGAGCGGGCAATTTGGACCGGGCGAAGTTGAGGATCATCTTATTCAGATTAATGCCGGCGACATTCCGGATCCAACAGGCGGCAGACTTGGCGGCTACAAATGGGATGATCAAAACGGCAATGGTGTATGGGATGCCGGCGAGTTGCCAATTGTGGGATGGAGCATGTGGCTCGATCTCAATAAAAATGGCGTAAAGGATACAGGCGAGCCGGAGACAACCACAGACGCCACAGGCTTTTTCAGTTTTTCCGGGCTGATGGCCGGGACTTTTCATGTGTATGAAGTCGTACCATCAGGTTGGATGCAAACATTCCCGGGTTCGCCATTTTATCATTCGGTTGTTATCGATCCGAAAAAGCCGACAACGGCGATCTACTTTGGCAACAAGCGAACCGGTGACCAGGAAAACATGGATTTTGGTGATGCACCCGATCCGACTTATCCGACGCTTCTGGCAAATAACGGCGCACGGCATGTGATTGATCCCAAGTTTTATCTTGGCTCTGGAATTGATGCGGAGCCGGATGGCTTGCCATCGGCTGCGGCGGATGGCGATGATAACAAGAACATGAACGACGAAGACGGCGTCAACATGTCGCCTTTTATTGCGCCTGGGCAATCGATACCCATAACGGTGTTTGCCTCAACATCCGGGGCTTTGAATGCCTGGCTTGATTTTAACGGCGATGGCGATTGGAACGATGCCGGTGAGCATATCATTGGGGCACAGCCGGTAAATGCGGGCGCCAATTCTTTTACCATGAATGTTCCGGCGACAGCCAAGCTTGGTTTGACGTTTGCCCGGTTCCGTTTCAGCTCGCAGCGACAACTGGGTTTTGACGGCCTTGCGCCAGACGGCGAGGTGGAAGATTATCCAATTGAAATCAAAAAAATTGAAAGAGGAACAGTTACAGTCATCAAAAAAGCCAATCCAAAAGATGATAAGCCATTCTGGTTTTGCGCCCAGTTGAGCGGATTTTTCAATATTTTCTGCTTTCCGCTGCACGATCCGTCCAACACCACCTATACGTTCCTAAATCCCAGCGGTATTGTCGAAATTTCTGAGGCCGCTATGGCCGGTTGGTTATTAACAAACATCACTATAAGCGGAGATGCGGATAACGGATCAATAATCGATATTCCAAACAGAAAGGTGAAACTTGATTTTGATGCGGGCGAGGATATTGTCATTACTTTTTATAATGAACAAAGCAGTGATGAACTCGATTTTGGCGACGCGCCGGACAGCCATAACAGTCCGGGCTATCCA
>CAYSNA010000689.1:0-2422 GCA_964432185.1 uncultured Cytophagia bacterium | reverse complement strand
ACGGCGAGGCGTCATCAATTATGTTCCCGGCATTTCTCCATCGCACGGCGAGATGGAGCACAACGCTTTGTATTGGGTTGGGATTTCGTTAGCTCGTGGAACTTTTACCGGTGCCATTGTTGACCCAGATACAGGCTGCACCTTGAAGAAAATTGTATTTTTGGAGCGAGGCGCTTTTGAGAATGCCACGTCATTACCACCAGAGCCATTTGATTGACACCGAAATCATATCGATATTTAGAAAATAACAAAGCGACTGTACTGATGAATGGCATTTCCATTGTACAAAAATGACGAATCCAGGAATAGTAACGATAGTGGATGGCTATACGTAACAAATCCTATTTTTTCTAATCATTAAAATTAGTTACGCGCCATTAACTTGATCCTTTTTTTGGGCATTGTCAATACTTTTATCAAATCCCCTGCCTTTCTAAAACGACTTCCATCGCTTTATGATAATCCCGCTGTACTTTGACGTTCGAGACCTTGCAGTACCGTTGCGTCGTTTTAATGCGTGTGTGGCCCAGCAGATCCTGGATCGTTACCAGATCCGCATCGGCATTCAACAACTGTGTCGCCATCGTGTGGCGCAGTTGGTGGCAGCATACTTTCAGCCCCGCCTTTCGCGCATAGTACTCCATCCGTTTCTGGATTCCACGAACAGAAATGGGCTTTCCTTTCTCTGTTCCTTTTACCACCAGAAAGACATGCTTGACCCTGGATGATCGTCTGACCTTCAAATAATTCTCCAACGCCATGGCCGCATCATTGCTCAGATAAACCATACGGTCCTTGCCTCCCTTGCCATCGTAGATCATGATCTGCCGCTGCGGCAAAGCTATGGCGGGAAGCGTCAGACAGGCAACTTCTTCTACTCGCATACCACAACGCAACATCAATTTGAACATTGCAAGATCACGTGGGTTGTGAATCACCTTGAAGAGTTTCTCTACTTCTTCATCACGTAAAAATCTAGGCAACGGACGAGACAACCGCAACGCATATCCCCGCTTGACCGGATGCACCATTTCGACCTCTTCTTCGTTGATCAGATAGTCGTAAAAGCCGCGAATGCTGTCCAAATGGCAATTGATCGTTTTCGGCGTCAACCGTCTGTTCAAAAGATGATCGATATAGGAAAGCACTTTCTGATGCGTTACATCCTCGACCACCACATCAATCCACACAATGAACTGTCTGAGCGTGTGCATATAACTCTTGACCGTATGCGGCGAGTAATTGCGCCTCTTAATGAACCGACGGTAATTCAAGATCACATTGGTAATGTCCATTGATCTCCCCCTTCTCAATGATAGCCATGGCTTTAAAATACTCTTCCCGACGGCGATTGTCCGTCAGTCGTGCATAACGGCGGGTCATCTCAATACTACTGTGCCCCAGCAAAACCTGAAGGCATTCCAAA
This sequence comes from uncultured Cytophagia bacterium, assembly GCA_964432185.1. Classification (GTDB taxonomy): domain Bacteria; phylum Zhuqueibacterota; class Zhuqueibacteria; order Residuimicrobiales; family Krinioviventaceae; genus Kriniovivens. The sequence goes on along the minus strand of CAYSNA010000689.1, from coordinate 996 downwards.
CGCATGCCGGCGTTTAAAAGCTCACTGGCAAAGGTATGTCGAAGGCAGTGCAGGGAATATCCCTTATGCGCCAAACCTGCTTTTTCACGATATTTGCAGAAGATTTCACGGGCGCCAGAATAGGATAACGGACAATCACCGTAGCTATAAAACAAATATCTACGACTCGGATCACGCTTTTGAATCCATCTGTGTAAAGCTTCACACGCATCGCTGCCGATAAAAACAACGCGGCCTGTCCGGGTTTTCCGTGCTTCATAAATAATAATCCGCTGCTCTTTCAAATCCAGGTCATCCATGGTTGTATGAAGTAATTCGCTAATACGCATGCCGGTTCGCAGTAATGTCAGAATAAATGCGCGATCACGGATGTTATGAATCGCGGAGATCAACTGCCTGATGTCCTCTGGCGCAATCGCACGGGGAAGAGCATCCGGCACTTTGATTCGAATTTTACGTTTCAATACATCCGGATGAATCACATCCCGGTCGATCAGGTACTGCAAAAAAGCGTGCAGGGAGCGAAGCTGGGAGTTGATCGTGTTTGACTTTAACCCCCGATCCTGCTCATTTTCAACAAACGCGCAGAGCGTATCGCGGGTGATGGTTTCAAGCTGACATGTTCCGATCCGTTTGATAAAAACGAGAAATGCCAAAATGACAATAAATGTGTTTTTGATGGTGCTGGTCCGGCAGTCGCGTCGAACCATATCAGCCAAATACGAACGCACATGCTCTTGTCCAGGAAGGTCATTTCTGATAAGTCTATCGACATGCTTATCAACAGCAACGTTTCCTGCATTTCGTGGAAACAGCGCATGATCATCCATATCTGGTGAGTCGCTTCGAATGTCGGTATGGATGGATTCGGGTGTCTTGAACTGACGGCGGAATGGACTTGGAATGATTGGTTCAACGGTGGTCATTATGTGTCTCCTCTCGTTTTTTCTTAGAAAAAACAGGAAGATAATGACCACGACGGAATTGTCAGTCAAT
>CAYSNA010000688.1:372-2425 GCA_964432185.1 uncultured Cytophagia bacterium | reverse complement strand
AGCCGCGCACCGAAGCAAAATCCCGCTAACGGAAAAGACTATTATTGACGAGTATAAAAAAGACAAAGAATTAAAAGAGCAAGTCGTGTAATTAAAAAAAAATAACTCGCGCAAAGACGCCAAGCCGCAAAGGAATAGCTTTTTGTTTTTCTTGGCGACTTTGCGTCTTGGCGCGAGATTGTTTTTCTTTGTGAACTCTCGAAATGGAGTTAAATATGATCCTCCCCAAACTTCGCGAAGTCAAAGAAGCGTTGACATCATTTTTCTCCGCGCCCTATACGACGAAATTCCCCTTTGAAGGTCATACACCGGAGCCGGAATTCCGCGGTCTTCCCAAATACCACGCCCAGTTTTGCGTCGGTTGCGGCGCCTGCGAGCAGGTCTGCCCGACAAAAGCCATCAGTCTGGTCGATGATCTGGAAAAAGGCATTCGCACGCTGACGGTCAACTATACCTCCTGCATCCATTGCGGCCAGTGTCAGGAACATTGCATCACCGAAAAAGGCATTCAGCTCTCAAACGAGTATTCCATTTCGGTCATGGATTTAAACGCGCCGGAAGTATTCGAATCCGTTGAAAAGGAGCTGGCCGTTTGCGAAGCCTGCGGGGAAATAATTGCGCCGCGCGATCAGTTAAAATGGATAAAACATCGCCTTGGCGCCAAAGCGTACGCGCATCCGAATTTCTTACTGGAAACGCAGCGCGAGTTTTTTGATATCGTTCCCTCCAAACCGAAAGCACGCTTGCGGCGCGAGGATCAGATCAAAGAGTTATGTCCCAAATGCCGACATAAAGTGGTGGTACAAGATGAATTTTACGGATTTCACTAACTCACTCAATACACCGGCAAACGACATTGTATTTGTCGGCTTGGGGAATAAAGCCCGCGGTGATGACGCCGCGGGTTTGTTGTTTCTACGCCAATTAAAAAAGCGCATGGAATTCCGCACATCCAATTTTATCGCCGCTCACACCAATCCCGAAAATTATTTAGAGTGTATGCTCGAATTTCACCCCAAACTGGTGGTTTTTATCGATGCCGCGACTGTTGGCAAAGCGCCCGGGGACATGCACTGGATCGCGCCCGAAGATTTGGACACGGCGCGTATCAGCACGCATGCGTTTAACATCACCATGGTGGAGCAGTATTTGAAAGCACATCAAACAATGGAAGTGAAATATTTTGGTATAAAACCAAAAACGACGACGATGGGGCAGCCGGTATCGGATGTGGTGAAGCATAAAATAGAAATGTTTTTCAAATAGTCAGAAATGTCTTAGATTTTCAAAATTTTGTTGCATCCATTCTCATAACTTTATATTATACACTAATGCTTTTGATCTCACGCGGCCGAAACTATCAAAAGTGTTAATAGTCACTGCGGGGTGAATTACCCATGATTATAATATGCCAATCAAATACTCTGCTCTCCGCTTAGCAGCACGCTAAAAGTCATCCCCCAATAGTCCACATACGGCGTCTAGTTCTCACAACTTTATGCCGAACTTTTTAAAGGCACATCGTGGCACAAAAAGGTAATATAAACTTGATTGGCACAATCCTGTCGCACTATAAAATCCTTGAGCGCATCGGCAAAGGCGGTATGGGTCAGGTCTACAAGGCACAGGATCAACGCCTTCTTCGGTTTGTTGGGCTTAAAATACTTGCTCCGGAACTAATGGCCGACAAACAAAAACGCGCGCGTTTCATCCGTGAAGCCCAAACGGCTTCGTCCCTCAACCATCCAAACATATGTATCATTCACGAAATCGATAGTATAGACAATCAATATTTTATTGTCATGGAATTTATTGAAGGCGAGACCGTGCGCCAACATCTTCGCAGGGGAACGTTGTCTGAAAAACAAACAATCAGCATTGCGCTTGATGTTTGCGATGCATTAAAAAGTGTGCATAAAAAAGGTATTTATCATCGAGTCTGACTTTCAAAGTTCCCGTGATATCTCCGTGATACATGACCAGCCAGAATTTAAGTTTCCCGCTTGAAGCATTCGGGATGATAACCTGCTGATCCAAAGATGCACTTTCTTTG
>CAYSNA010000688.1:0-362 GCA_964432185.1 uncultured Cytophagia bacterium | reverse complement strand
CCTGCAGTTCGCCCATGACGAGGGCATAGTGCATCGAGATATCAAACCGGAAAATATTATGCTAACGCCGCAAGGTTATACCAAACTTCTTGATTTTGGGCTTGCCAAGTTGGCTACGGAATCCGCAGAAGAGAGGATAAAAGATGTGATCGCTCAATCCGGAAGAAATGAGCACAGCTTTTCGTATATGAAAAATGTTGTAGACACGAATTTAAGTACTTTGCTCGGCACGATTGATTACATGTCACCAGAGCAAGCGCTAGGTTTACCGCTCGATCACAGAACTGATATTTTTTCCCTTGGTGTTGTCCTTTATGAAATGCTGACCGGCTTTAAACCGTTTGCTGCTGACCCGTCACTCG
>CAYSNA010000687.1:0-2426 GCA_964432185.1 uncultured Cytophagia bacterium | reverse complement strand
CATTTTAAATACCTGCCTGAACGATCAGTTTCACGATCAATCCATTTGGATTTTGTTGTTTATTGATGTTTGTTTTTTTCCAGTTCCTTAACCGCAAGATCAAAATCGGACACCATTTTTTTATCACGTTCTATTCGATATTTTTCAAATTCATCGGTTGCTTTTTGGACGGCCTCATCATGACTGATAAATCCGGCATGGGTGAGAAGTTCCTTGTCGCTGATTTTTAAAAAATCATCCAGTTTGGCAATCCAGTCGTACATAGTCATTAGCTTGCCGGTGGTTGCCTGCAGTTCGGCAAAGTCGAGATAGAGCGATACAATTAAATTGAGTTGATAAAGTTCTGTTGCGGTGAGGTAGTTTTTGGCGATTTTGACGTCCTGGGCGGTTATATAGTTGCCCTTGAAATTCACCAATCCCATCAACGGCTGGGTCGCATCCGCGCGGGCGGCGATCATTTCAGCGGCAGTTTGTCCATGTACGGCATAGTGCATTTTGTTTTGTACGGTGGCAAAGAACTCGCGGGTTAATTTGTCATCTTTGCGGTAATCGACGCTGGTTGCATAGATATCGGTCACCTTTTGATAAAAATTGCGTTCGCTGCTGCGGATATCCCGGATGCGCTGCAGCAGTTCCTGGAAATAGCGCGCTTTTTGGCCGCCCTGTTTGAGCCGCTCGTCATCCAGAGTAAAGCCCTTGACGATATATTCCTTGAGCCGCTCCGTCGCCCGGATTCGAAATTGAGTGCCGCGCACGGATTTGACGCGGTAACCGACCGAAATGATGACATCGAGATTATAGTGTTTGACGTTGTAGGTCTTGTCGTCCGAGGCAGTTGTTCGGAATTTCCGAACAACTGACCCCTGGTCAAGCTCGCCTTCGGCAAAGATGTTGGAAATATGCTCGGATATGGTGGCCTTGCTTTTCTCAAACAGCGAACCGATTTGCTCCTGAGTCAACCAGACATTGTCATCCTGCACGAGCACGCGGACTTGCGGACCGTCGTCGGTTTGATAGATGATGATGTCATTCTGTGTGTTCATACCCTTTTCCACATGCGCACACTCGACTGTCAGCACTGTCGGATGGTTGCGAAGTGCGCGATTCATTGATTAGCGTGTTTATCTCCCACTCACTCGACTCCGCAATACTTGCACAGTCAGAGGGAGGGCGAGGGGAGGATTGTATGATTTTTCCTGCAACGAATCCGTTCTTAACTCTCCGGCTCCTTGTTTTGTTCATCACCACCGGGCAGTGCGTTTTGCCGGGTGATAATGCTGCGTCCCAATTCCTTTTCCGTTTCTTTACGCGCTGTGCCGGCAACGGCGCCGCCGCGACGGGCGACTTTTTTATTCTTGCTAAACGTGTCCGGTTTTTCCTTTTTGGAAATTTCGGTGGTGACTTTTTCGCCCAGCATGGTAAAGATCAATTCCAGGTCGGTCATGTGGTCGCGCAGGTTCTGGTTTTTGCGCGTCAGTCCTTTGAGCTCTTTATATTCTGTCGGCGTCAGGCCAAAGGTGGCTTGAGAGATTTCCGCGGTGAGGATGGCAAAGCCTTTTTCCGTATCGATGCCGCGTTCTTTCCATTCATCGGTGAGGTTCTGGCGGATGGCGATGCCGCGCAATCGTTTGTCGATCCAGTCTTTGGGGTAGCCTTTGAGCTCGTACAGTTCTTTCATGCGCGCCTGGGCCAGTTCAGGATTTTCAATTTCCTGCACCCGGTCATAGCCAACCTGGGCCAGCCATTGTTTGAAGGGTTCGGCTTTTGGGGATGGTATCGATTGGACAATGCGAAACATACTCCTGGTATTGGCGCAGTCGGTTGTATATTTCTTTCCATCTGAAGCCTCAAGTTTCAGTCCGTGACAATATGTCACGACCTGACTGCCTTCATTACGAAGCCTTTGTTTCAGCTTTCGCCAATAAGCACCGGCATCGAGACTGTCAGTTAATGCGCCGCAGACGTCAACGACGGAAAAATACCATTCGTCATTAAACCAGACACGTCTGATGTTTTTACTTTGAAAAACGACAATTTTATCCTGCTGCATTGGTTTTTCCTTTAACGAGAAAAAAGTGACCAGCGCCGTCAACTCGGCTCACCTGGCAGCGCCGGCACATCAATTATTCTTTATTTCCCACTTGCTCAACGCCGCAAAACTCGCGCTCGTAGGCCTAGCGGAGTGACGAGGCGGTCAATCTATGGATCAAGAATCTTTATTTCGTCATGGACCATAAGGTCGAATTCATTGTTTTTTCCAATTTCCGATTTCAGAATTTGACATACACATAGATAATCTATTCAAACTCTAACCTCGGCAATCCCTTCACTATCTCCACTGTCTCGACACTCACTCGGATGATGCTGAGCAGCAGGTCTAAAATATAACGTGGATTACCGACTTCTGCCGCCCAGTCGTTGGGGTC
>CAYSNA010000686.1:0-2430 GCA_964432185.1 uncultured Cytophagia bacterium | reverse complement strand
GATCCAGTACCAGGAATCATCGCGCGGATACGCCCAGAGATGGTAATAGGTGAAATCCATATCAAAAACAGCTTTAAAGGAGGATTCGTCTGTCACCAATTCGCTCAGTGTGTAGTCGCCATCCGGCGTGCCGGGATATTTTTTCGTGTCCAGCGATATTTTAAGGATATTCGAACCCATCTCGCGAATGCGGCACGCGGTCTCGACCAGGTCGGTGTCATCGGAAAACTGATACACAGCGCCAATGGTTTGCGTGCCGAGCACCTTATTATAGGAGGAAATAGAATCCAGAGCAACGGACTTTTCAGATGGTGTACAATTCATTGTCGTCAGGCAGAAAAAGAGTAATAGAGCCGGCGATATAAGAATCGCCGGCCAACCATTTTTTGATTTATACATTTTTATAATCACCGGCTTAGCGAACAAGCATCATTTTATTGATCAACGTGCGTGAGGTGCCGTCAATCTGAGAGCTCACGCGATAAAAATAGACACCGGATGCAAGCGGCTTGCCGCTCATGTCCAAGCCATTCCAGGTGATCGTGTGCGATCCGGCCGTCATTCCGCCATCCAGCAATTGATTCACCAGACGACCGTTCACATCAAAAACAGCCAGTGACACCTGCGCATGCTGCGGAATGCTAAAATTAATGGTTGTGCTCGGATTAAACGGATTGGGGTAATTTTGCGCCAGCGTAAAGAACGTCGGCGCTATTTTTGTCGTTTCAATGCCGGATGAAGGCGCCGCATCCTGGCTGAACAACACGCTGCCAAAATGATCCATATTTTTCGTTGTCAAAATGCCTTTACCCCAGCCGGAGCCTTGAAAGATCAGATTGTCATCCTCGTCCATATCCAGCGCCAGCAGAGAGAGGCGCGCCACGCTATTCTCGATAACTTCAGGACCAAGATCACCCCAGTACGGATCAAAAGCGATCTCCCAGGTCACGATCGAATAGTCAGCATTCGAATCATCCACACGGCACAGAATGGCCTTGCCTTCCTCAAACAGACCATCATTGACGAAATAATACGAACCGCTGCCGTCCGCCGGCAGCATTTGCGTATGGGCAAAATTATGCGTTTCGACCATGGGGCGGTGAAAGCGCACGGTATCCTGAATATAACCAAAATTATTGCCGATACCCGTGCCGCCTTGCGCACTGTCCATGGGACGCGTGTGCAAACCGAGTTGAATACAATCGTTGTTCCACACATTGGATTGCGGCTGGAGATCGTAATAATCATCATCGATTACTTGAATGGCCATGTAAATGAGGCTGCCGTCCCATAACATTTTGAATTGCGCAAAGTGATCGTACTGGCCCAAATAGGTATCGGATTCGTTGTCATAGATTTCAAATTCCGAATGCGGCGCAATGATCTCATACCACTCCATGGGCGTATAGGGAATTTGCTGCCACACCGGATCGTTGTCGACATCGCCGTCGATGATCGGCGTGCCCTTGTAGCAGGTGTATTCGTGAATCACATCGCTTAATTCAAGTTTGTCAAACGGCGCATCATCACGAATGGTTTCCAGACCTGTCGGAAAAGGGCCGCTGCTGTTTGCCGGCGGAAAAACCTGGCCCCTGGCCGAACTGTTCAGGAAAAGGATGGCCGAAATTATCATAATAATCGTTAGTAAATTTTTCATCTTGACTCTCCTATTTGGATTGAAACAGTTTAAAATAACGTGCTCTTCAATCTGGAAGAGCACGTTATCCGAGGAGGAACACCATGGTTATTTCATCAAGGTCATTTTTTGTACCAATACATGATTTGTTGTCGCACCGTGCACCTCAAGTTGATAAAAATAGAGACCCGAGGCGGCCGTTTCACCTGTAGCTGTTGTGCCATTCCACTCAACCGTGTGTGTTCCGGCGTCGAGATGGTGCGAGACGAGCTGATGTACCAGCGCACCGGTCACGTCATACACAGCCAGCCTGACATTGGAAGCAGTCGCAAGCTCGAACTCGATGGTAGTCGAGGGATTAAAGGGATTGGGGTAATTTTGCGCCAGTTTAAAATCAACCGACGCTGCAGCATCGCTTTCAACTTTTGTGCCGGGAATGGCTTGCGAACTCCACAAGACGCTGCCGTATTTATCCTGCGTTTTGCTCCAGATTCCCTCGGCCCATTGCGCCACGCCTTCGAGCGTGTCATAATCGCGGTCGTTTGCCATAATAGAGAACATTTGCGATTCGTCAGGGTAAAACTCGTCCCACCGGACAAAGGCGATTTCAAAATATTCAATGATCATCGAATCCGTTTGTACCAGCGTGCCGTAAATGGCTTTGCCGGTGGCAGACGGAATGCCGGAATCGCAATTGCCGTCGGCAATGTCCAGCTCGGTATTGGAATTGAAATTATTCATCCAGACATTGTACGCTTCTTCTTCGAAAATTTGACCAAAACCGATTTCAGCAC
>CAYSNA010000685.1:411-2431 GCA_964432185.1 uncultured Cytophagia bacterium | reverse complement strand
TGAGGCGAGCGAAAAAGTCAACGGACTGTTTTATAACGACTGGATGGCGGGCGTGACATCGGTGACGCAATCGGTGAAATTAAAAAAGGATGTTCGTCCATTTGGACAAATTTATCACCATGACAATACGCTGGATGGCGAGGCGCAGGTTGCCGCATCGATTCGCCAACTGGGCAAAGGCAAAATCGCCGGGATTTATCTCGAACTTGGCAACGCCTATTTGAGCAACAGCACCACGGTGGCGCGAGATTTCCTGAATGGCCTGGTGCGCGAGCTTGATCCCGAACCGGCGGTTACCGTATCCGGCTCGCATTCGGTCGATGTGAGTTTGAATCGAATCAATGGCCGACTCGCGCTTAATTTGGTCAACACCTCCGGGCCCCATCAGGATGAAACCGTCAATGTGTTCGACGACATCCCGGCGGTTGGGCCGCTGGCCATCAGCTTAAAAGTTGATAAAAAACCAAAGAGTGTGTGGCTGGAACCGGCGCATCGTCAACTTGACTTTGAGTATCAAAATGGCCGGGTTCAGTTGAGGCACGATCGCTTGGAATTTCATGATATTATTTTGATCGAGTAAAAGATGTGACATGCTATCGACAAGAACATCCGGACCACGATGTCGTTAAGACCGGAAAAACATTATCGCAGATTTCCAGGATAAAAATCGCCGCAATTTTTATCCTGGAAAATGTGCCATAGCCATAATCCTTTAACGGTGAGGTTCTCATGAAAATGTCACCGCATCGCCGAACACATAAAAAGACATGTTCCGTGTCTAGTCTATTTTTAGCGGGGTTGCTCTTGCCCATTCTTGTACATGCGGATGTTCTTACTCTGCATTCCCGCTCGCTTGTTCCCACAGAAACCAATCAAACTCAATTCCGGACGGAAACCGACACCCTGACCTGGGATACCGCTCAAACCGCTGTCATCATTTGTGATATGTGGGATCAGCATTGGTGTAAGGGCGCAACAGAACGAGTGGCGGACATGGCGCCGGTGCTCAATCAATTCGTTGCGGCAGCGCGTGACAAGGGCGTCTTCATCGTGCATGCGCCCAGCAGTGTTGTTGATTATTACAAGGATTATCCGGCGCGACGCCATGCGCTCAATGCACCAAAAGCAGATAATATTCCGGACAGAATTGGGGCGTGGTGCGACAGCCTGGCGGGTGAGCCGAAACACCTCTGGCCCATTGACCAGTCGGATGGCGGCTGTGATTGTGAGACCACCTGCCAACAGGGTAATCCCTGGCGCAAACAGATTGACATTATCGAGATTAAAGATGAGGATTACATCAGCGACGATGGCGTGGAGATTTGGCATATCTTTGAGAATCGCGGCATCCGGAATGTCATTCTCGTCGGCGTGCATACCAACATGTGCGTCATTGGCCGGCCGTTTGGACTGCGCACCATGAAACGCGTCGGCAAAAATGTAGTGCTGTGCCGCGATTTGACCGACACCATGTATAACTCGCGGAAAAGCCCTTACGTGTCACACTTTGAAGGGACAGCATTGATGATTGACTATATTGAAAAATATATTTGTCCGACGATTGTGTCGTCTGATCTGACGGGTGAAGCGGAATTTACTTTTAAAAGGTAAAAAGCAAGATGTGAGATGAAAGACGTGAGACGTAAAAGAATCCCGTCTTGCATCTTTCGTCTCGCGTCTTTCAAAATTACGAGGACATGATGAACCGACGAACTTTTATCAAAACATCAACGCTATTGGCAACATCAACCATGCTCAAGCCTCGACGAATTCTTGGCGCCAATGATCGTGTGCAATTTGCATTGCTCGGCTGCGGCGGACGCGGCAGTTTTGTCGCGCGTGGTTTGATCGAGCAGGGCGGCGATTGTGTGGCGCTGTGCGACCTGTTAGATGGACGACTTGAGCAAATATCAAACTTTCTCGTTGATGTGCAGGAGAAAAAGCCAAAATTCTACAAAAAGATGGATGCGCTTTTTGCGGATAAAGATGTCGACGCCGTTGTCGTGGCGACGCCGGACCA
>CAYSNA010000685.1:0-401 GCA_964432185.1 uncultured Cytophagia bacterium | reverse complement strand
CGCCCGCGGCTCTTCTGGCCATGCAGGCCGGCAAGGATGTGTACGTCGAAAAACCGCACGCGCACAACATCTGGGTAAGTCAAAAGATGATCGAAGCGGCGAGTAAGTATGATCGCATTCTGCAGGTCGGCACGCAAAACCGCAGCGCGCCGTACAATTTGGCCGGACTCGAGTACGTCAAATCCGGAGCGCTCGGCAAAATCGGACTCGTCAAAGTCTACAATCTCAAACCGGGAGGCGAGTTTTATCTCCGGACGTCGAATAAAATTCCAACGGATTTTGACTGGAATGCCTGGCTGGGACCGGCGCCGAAACGGGATTATCATCATCAAATTTTTGAACACGGCTGGCACATGTTCTGGGATTACAGCGGCGGTGATCTGGCGGATGACGGCATCCAT
>CAYSNA010000684.1:0-2445 GCA_964432185.1 uncultured Cytophagia bacterium | reverse complement strand
TTTTCAAATGTAACAGAAAATTCCGCCATCAATGGATTGGCAATGCAAAGACAAAGTAAAAGCTGTCTGTCAGCCCGGTTCATTTTTTCAATTTGAACCTCCGGAGAAGGTTTAGCTTTAATGACCTGTTGATTGATAGTCGACAAAGAAAGTCAGTTTTAAAATGAAATTTATAAAAAAATTAACTGCGCTTGTCAAGCTTTCGTCTGAAGAAAAAAGAATTTTCCAAACTATCATCGGTTTGGAGAATATCCGTCGCGTGCTCATCCTTTCAGTGATTGCCATTCCAACAAGTGCTTTATATCTCATCATTTCGAGACTGGGTGAGTCCAGCAGTCATACAGAAGAATTATGGCGGACCGTGATCGCCATTTCGCATACCGTTTTCTTGATTTCATTCACCGTCATCAGCATTCTGATTTATTTCTTTTCTCACAAGCCGCGGAAAAACAATAGAATTGCTATCGTCTGTGTCAACACAACCGCTTTAATGTTGCTCATTGGCGGCGCCGTGATCAACTCCGCCGATCAGATTGTGCTCACATCGATAACAGCATTTTTCAGCACTTGTCTGGTCGTTGGACTTGTCTTTCTTCTCCCACCGGCACGCGCATTTATCTATTTCCTCATATCCTACATCATTTTTTATTTTGGCATGTCGTTGACCCAGAGTAATCATGAAATTTTAATCTCCAATCAGATCAATGGATTGACGGCCACCGCACTGGGTCTATGTTTGTCCTTCATCCTGTGGAGAGGATACATCATCAGAACAAAGCAAACACGACTGATTGAAAAACAAAACGGCGAGCTCAAAACGGCATTGGATCTGGTGAATTCACAAAAAAACGATGTGGAACAGCTCAGCAAACTGGGAAGGGACATCACCTCATCGCTGTCTATTGAGAACATTATCAACACCGTTTACAACAATGTCAATGCACTCATGGATGCCTCCGTTTTTACGATCGGCCTGCACAAGCATGACGCAGGCACGCTGGAATTTCCATCTGCGATTGAAAATGGTCAATTGCTGTCGCCTTTTTCTGTACCTTTATCAGAGGAAAACCATCTGGCGGCCCGGTGTTTTTCGCACCAGGAAGAAGTCATCATTAATGATTGCAAAGACTATCACAACAAATTCGTGGGACAACTAACGACTTCCAAAACGAGCGAGCGGCCGAAATCTGTTCTCTATTTGCCATTGTGGCACAAGGACAAAACCATCGGCGTGATTTCCGCGCAAAGCTATCAAAAAAATGCGTACAGCGATTATCACGTCAATATGTTGCGAAACCTGGCGGCGTACAGCGCCATTGCGTTAGTTAATGCCGATGCCTATCGTCAGTTAAACGAACTGCTCACGAATCTCAAAGAGACGCAGGAAAAACTGGTGACGCAATCCAAGTTGGCGGCGCTGGGCGCATTGACGGCCGGCATTGCGCATGAAATCAAAAATCCGCTGAATTTTGTCAATAATTTTGCCGAACTCTCGCAGGATCTGGTTCTGGAACTTGAGGAAGAATTGACAAATGAACCATTGAATAAAACCGCTGTTGATGAAATACTGTTGACCCTGAAACAAAACGCCAAAAAGATCAATGAACATGGCAAACGGGCCGACAGCATTGTGCGCAGCATGTTGCAGCATTCTCGCGGCAAAGCCGGCGACCGCCAGCCCACCGACATCAACGCCATGCTGGAAGAAGATATTAATCTGGCCTACCATGGGATGCGTGCTTTGGACAGCAGCTTTAATATCAAAATTGAAAAAAATTTGGATGCATCCATCGGCAAGCTTGAAGTCGTGCCGCAGGACGTCAGCCGCGTTTTTCTCAATATTATCTCCAACGGATGCTATGAAGCGTTTCGAAAAAAATTAAAATCTGACAGCAGTTTTTCACCTGTACTCAGGATTATAACTCGAAATCACCCACATCATGTCGAAATCCGTATTCGCGATAACGGCAACGGCATCCCGGAAAACATTCGCGACAAAATGTTCACGCCATTTTTCACTACAAAGCCGGCAGGAATGGGCACGGGTTTGGGATTGTCCATCAGCTATGAAATTATCGTGCATGCGCATCACGGCGAACTTTTATTTGAGAGTAAAGAGGGCGAGTATACAGAATTTATTATCAAGCTGCCCAAATAAAAGAGAGAACGCGGATGAAACGGATTTGAACAGATCAATAAATCCGTTCCTATCCGTCAAATCCGTTCAATCCGCGTTCCATTCATAGACAGATAGGTGTACGATAACATAGAATTCTTGAAGAAACTGAGCATGAAAGCCATGGTTGTTGACGATGAAAAAGATGTCGAACTGTTGTTCCGGCAATATTTTCGCAAAGAGATGAGACAGAATCAAATTGAATTTATCTTTGCCTTTTCCGCTGAAGAGGCGCTGCGGCAATTGCGTGATATGAAGCAGCCGCCGGA
>CAYSNA010000683.1:0-2446 GCA_964432185.1 uncultured Cytophagia bacterium | reverse complement strand
CACCAGATTTGTAAAGTTGAGATGTAAGACGTTCTGATAACATAATTCATCCTCTTTATTCTTTCAAGAATTCATTATCCTGCAATGTTTTAGGCTCGATCCCAAGAATGCGATCCGACACTTTCGTAGCGATTTTATCCCACCATCGTATTTGAATTTAGGCAATATAAAAACGCGACGCAAAACATTTTCAGCACGAACGCATGAGATTAATTTTGCCTTGCCGTTCTTTTTTATTGCATTTTTTATTTTCTTTGATAAATTATCACAACCAAACTGATCATTTGATTTACCTTGATCATATGTTCATACATTTCTAGTCATTTTTATATCCATCGATGTGGCGATGCATTTTGTTTCGACATTGACCACCATAGGGATTGCATGGACGTGTGATCCGATTCTTTCAGTCTCGAACTATTTTCAAAGTACACCATTTTCGACATGCTTTCACCCTTCGTTTTGAAAGTCTATGTGCTTCAGGCTGCACATGCAAAGTTTAGCGCTCGGTTTTTGTATTTCATGAACATCGGATTCATCAACGTTGAAAAGGAGAGCTTTATGTGTCGTGCAAAACATTGCGTTCTCACCATGCTGTTTCTCGTACTGACCGGCATAGCCACGGCCCAGACAACCGGCAAAATTGCCGGCGTGGTGCATGACAAAGACAGTGGGCAACCGTTACCGGGAGCCAACATTCTTATCGAGGGCACGCGGCTTGGCGCCGCAACGGACGCCGACGGGCGGTTCTTCATCATCAATATCCCGCCGGGGCCCTATTCGGTCAGCGCGCGCATGATCGGTTACAGCGTGTTGAAAATTGAAAATGTTCGCGTCAACGTCAATTCAACCACCAACCTCACTTTCGAGCTCCAGACCGAAGCGATTGAGGGTGAAGAAATCGTCGTGACGGCTGATGCCATTGCGGTGAAAAAGGATCAGACCAGTTCGGTGCGCACGGTCTCGAACGATGAGATCTCGGTTCTGCCGGTGGAAAATGTTGCCGAAGTGGTGAACCTGCAGGCCGGCGTTGTCGCCGGACACTTTCGCGGCGGCCGCGACACCGAGGTGTCGTACATGATCGACGGCATCAAAGTGGATAATGCCTTTAGCGGCAATCAAAAAAGCACTCAAGTTGATGTCGAGGTCGTGCAGGAGCTCGAGGTCATCACCGGTACGTTCAACGCCGAATACGGTCAGGCCATGAGCGGCATCGTCAATGCGGTCACCAAAGACGGCTCTGACAAGTTGAGCGGTTCGCTCTACGGCAGCTATGCCAATTATGTCACCGGCAATAATGATATTTTCATCGGTCTTGGCGAGGACGGCGCGTTGACCAGAAATATGAACCAGGATTATAAACTGCAGCTCGAGGGTCCGCTGCTGAAAGACAAACTGTTTTTTCTGGTCAACTATCGCTACCAGGATAGTCCCGGTTATTTGAATGGCATCCGCCGGTTTAATCCGATTGATTACAGCGAATACATCAGCGCGGAAGCGGCGGAATGGCATACGGAAAATACCGGCGACGGCGACTATGTCCCGATGAATGTGGACCAATTTCACAATGTGTTCGCCAAGTTGACATTTAAACCCGCCTCGGCCATCAAAGCGGGCGCGCTGTTTTCACTGAATGATCGCAGCAGCACCTATTACAATCACGCCTGGAAATACAATCCCGATCCCCTGCGCAATCATTTCAACACCTCGTTGATGGGTGCGCTGACCCTCAACCACATGCTGTCGCCCAATCTGTTTTATGACGCCAAAATCTCCTATAATCAACAAGAGCTGCAAAGCTATCTTTATGAAAATCCGGTCGACTCGTCCTATCTCAGCCCCTATTACCATGGCCGCGGTCCGAGCGGCTTTATCACTGGCGGTGATGCCGGGCCTGGAAAATCCATGGACACGTTTGCCAACCTCAGCGCCAAACTGGATCTTTATTGGCAAGTGAATCAGAACCACGCGATCAAAACCGGTCTCCTGGCCACCGCTCATACCATCGAACGGGATCGCATTGATGTTCGAAATAAATATGAAGGAACGGCTGAAGAATCTGAATTCGTTATCGATCCCGAAACCGGCAAAATCGATTTTCCATATTATGAGCTCGAGATCATCCCCAAGACCGATGAAACGCTCGATGTCTACACCGTCGAACCCAAAGAGTTTTCCGCCTATCTTCAGGACAAAATGGAATTTGATGATCTGGTCATCAACCTTGGCGTGCGTTATGATTATTTTGATCCGGCACAGGTTTATCCGTCGAATCGACGAAATCCCGGCAACCAGCTCGTTTTGCCGGACAGCATGATGTCCACCTATCCGCAAGCGCCGGCCAAATCGCAGCTCAGTCCACGATTCGGCTTGGCCTATCAACTGGGTGAGGAAGCGGTGCTGCGTTTCAGTTACGGTCACTTTTTCCAAATGCCGCCCATGTATG
>CAYSNA010000682.1:0-2459 GCA_964432185.1 uncultured Cytophagia bacterium | reverse complement strand
GCCGAAAATTTTTCCGATCGAGGGATTAAATCTCGTATGCAATTATGGCGGATTGATTCTCGGTTACATCCACAACTCGCGGCGTTTGATTCATCTCGAAGGTCAGGCGCTGTTTGGCGCGGGGCAGGCATTCTATCGTGATGATGAATACAAAGCGAGATATGATCAGAACGATATTTTTCTCGTCGTTGAACCGAGCTGTAACGCGGTTCTCAACGTGACGTCCGGCTTTCGCATGACCGCGGGTCTCTCCTACCGCATTGCCGGCCGGGTCAATTTGATCGGTCTGGACGCCGCTGACCTCTCCGGACTCTGTTTTAATCTCGGCTTCAAAGTCGGCGCTTTTTAAACCGCCGCAAAACCTCCAGTCACCTATAAATCCATTTTATCTTTGTGGTGAATTACGTACATTGATCCGTTTGGAGAATTTTACAGGACATTTGAATGGATCGATTTGTAATTCAGGGCGGCCATACCCTTGGCGGTGCGATCAAAGTTCAAGGCAATAAAAATGAAGCGCTTCCCGCACTGGCAGCCTGTCTGCTCACCGATGAACCGGTGATTTTACGAAATGTTCCCCGCATTGGTGATGTACTCGGCATGCTCGACATTCTCCGGCATGTCGGCGCAAGCGTTAAAGAAGTGGGTGACAATGATTTTGAGATTTGCTGCCGAGGCGTACAAGCTGCCGAAATTGATGTGGAGCGCGCCAAAGCGCTGCGCGCCGCCATTTTGCTCGCCGGTCCGATGATCACTCGTTTTGATCACGTCATTCTTCCGCCGCCCGGCGGCGATGTCATTGGACGACGTCGTTTGGACGATCACTTTTTAGCCTTCACGTCACTCGGCGCGCAGGTCGGTGAAGTTGAGCGCAAATATTCCTTCACCAAAAATAAACTGATCGGCGCGGATATTTTTCTTGAAGAACAATCCGTGACCGCCACCGAAAACGCCCTCATGGCCGCGGTGATGGCCGAGGGCCATACGACCATCCGTAACGCCGCGTGCGAGCCGCATGTCGTTGGTCTGACTAATTTACTCAAGTCCATGGGCGCGCACGTCTCCGGTGTCGGCGCCAATATTCTCGAAATCGACGGCGTCGACAACCTCGGCGGCGCCGATCATACCATTGGCTCCGACCTGCTGGAAATTGGCGGTTACATTGTATTGGCCGCCGTAACCAATTCTGAGATCACCATTCAAGGCGTCAATCCTGAAGAAATTCGCGTCATTCGTTCCACCTATAACAAACTCGGCATTCATTTTGATTTGAATGGCGACACGCTTGTTGTGCCAGCGAATCAAAGCAAAATCATCCGGCCGGATTTTGCCGGCGACATTCCTAAAATTGATGACGGCACCTGGCCGGCTTTTCCAACGGATTTGATGAGCATCGTCATTGTCGCGGCCACGCAGGCCAATGGTACGGCGTTGTTTTTTGAAAAGATGTATGATGGCCGCATGTTTTTTGTCGATCACCTCATCGGCATGGGCGCGCGCATTGTCTTGTGCGATCCGCATCGCGTTGTCGTTGTTGGCCCGTCGCAGCTTTACGGCACCCAGGTCACCAGTCCGGACATTCGTGCTGGCATGGCGCTGGTCATTGCGGCGTTGTGCGCCAAAGGCGAAAGCATCATTTATAACGTCCGACAAATCGACCGCGGCTATGAGAATCTCGAACAAAAGCTGCAAAGCCTTGGCGCCCAGATCGAGCGGATTTCCGAATAAATAAAATGTCGCGCAAAGGCGCCAAGCCGCCAAGAAGAAAAAATGATCAAATAGCATGTCATAACAAAATCTTTGCGCCTTCGCGGCTTTGCGCGATATTAATAATTCAGTATAAAGATGCCAGTCGACAGATTTTATAAATTAGATTAAAACTCATGAGCACCACAATCGATTTCCCCCCACAATTTGACATTCAAAACAATGTCCCACTGTCCAACTTTACCAATATAAAAATTGGTGGTCCGGCCGATTATCTCTCCCTCGTGCAAGATCAAAACATTTATATTGAATTGGTTCGATTTTGCCGCGAGATCGGCTTGCCTCTTTTAACACTTGGGGATGGCACCAATGTTTTCTTTCCGGAATCCGGATATCGCGGCCTCGTGGTGATCATCAAGTTTGATAAAGTCAATGTGGTGACAAAAAACGCTGTTGTGGCGGAGGCGGGTGCAAGACTCGATCAAATTCGGGAGTTATGCATTGAAAAGGGATTGACCGGTTTCGAATTCGCCTCCGGCATTCCCGGCACCATTGGCGGCGCCATTTACGGCAACGCCGGCGCCTATGGCAGCAACGTCGGCGAAATTTTAACGCGCGCTAAAATTCTCACGCCAGATGGACACATTCAATTTGTCGATCACGATTTTTTCAAATTCCAATATCGGCACTCTGATTTAAAGGTGAATCCGGCTATTGTGCTGCAGGCGGAACTGCAATTGCAAAAGGGCGAT
>CAYSNA010000681.1:0-2469 GCA_964432185.1 uncultured Cytophagia bacterium | reverse complement strand
CATGGAGCTGGTTCCACGCTGGCTGCAGTTGGCGGCGCCATTGTCGGAGCTGTAGCCGGCAACGTGGGGTAAGAAGCTGTCACCCGTCGTGACGGACTCGAAATCACGGTCCGACTCGACAGCGGCGACGTGATTGCGGTGGTGCAGGAAGCCGATGTGGCCTTTGTCGCGGGCGACCGCGTTCGCGTCCTGACTGGCTCTGACGGCACGACCCGCGTTGAGAAATAATTTTCCCCGATCTGGAAAAACTTGAAAGCGGCGACTTCTGCGAGGATAATGACTACAGCGCGTATGTCCGCGCTGTTCGGTTAGAACAGTCTGGGTCCTTAGGCCATTTGTTGATTTCATATTGAATGAGGCATGGGAGATTCTCAACCATGGGTGCAAGTTTAGTTAGTGTTTGAACGGAAAAGGTTATAATCAATAAAGTCGGTTTATTATAAAATTATTATGCCTTGAAGATTTAAAAAAAATTGGATTATTTCCGTGTTTTTTGCTTGACATTAGTTTTTACTAATAATATAATATTCTGAAATTATTAGATAAAACAATATAACGGTATACGATTCCTGTCCGGAAAATCCGGTTGAGCACAAAATCTTCAAGGAAAAAATATGCGAAAAATTATCGACATGCAAATGAAAATCGGCGAAACCGCCATCGCCAGCATTCAGTTCGATCCAAAATCCCGCGATGAAATCCCAAAACTGCTTCGCGGCCTACAGGCAATATATTGCAACCCCGAAGTCCGTACCTTGGTGTTTGAAGCGCTGACCGAGCTCATTCCACCTCACATTGACATCAAAACTGGTCGCCAGGGAATGGATTTATGGAAAATATTTGTTCTGGGCGCCCTTCGCCTGACCTGCAACTGGGATTACGACAAACTCCATGAAATCGCTAATAATCATGACAGGCTCAGGCAGATGCTCGGTCATGGAATAATGGATGCTAAATATCAATATGAGCTTCAGACCTTAAAGGATAATATATCCCTTTTCACTCCGGAGATTTTGGACAAGATCAATCAGATTGTTGTTCAATACGGTCATCAGATCGCCGGTAAAAAAAAAGACGAAAAACTGACTGGCAGTTGTGATTCGTTCGTGGTTGAAAGCAACGTCCATTATCCAACCGATATCAATCTGCTTTTTGATGCCATTCGAAAAATAATCACGCTGATCATGCGCATTTGCGGGCACATGAATATCTCCGACTGGCGCCAGGGCCAACACCATATTCGCAAAGCAAAAAAACTGTATCGAAACGCGCAGCAACTGAAACGATCTTCATCCAAGGATGCCGTCAAAAGGGCCCAAAGAGAACAGTTGATCATCAACGCGCACTGTGAATATATCGAGCTGGCCCAATCCTATGTGGATAGAATCCGGCAAACCCTTCTTGCAATTGATCCTGCTGACATCATGATGTATTTGCGCATCAAGCAGGTCGAGGAATATATCCATCACGCCGAAAGGCAAATTGATCAGATCCGCAGAAGAGTCATCAACGGTGAAACTATTGCTCATTCCGAAAAAGTGTTTTCGCTTTTTGAACCCCACACCGAATGGATCAGCAAAGGGAAAGCTGGAGTTCCGGTGGAGCTTGGCTTAAAGGTCTGTATTGTCAAAGATCAATTTCAATTCATCCTCCATCATCGGGTGATGCAACAGGAAACCGATGATCAGATTGCCGTTCCCCTTATTGAACAAGTGCAGCGCCGATTCCCTCATTTTAAAGAATGCAGTTTCGATAAAGGGTTTCATAGTCCGCACAATCAGATGAAACTGGCCTCAATGCTCGACATGACCGTGCTTCCCAGAAAGGGGAAACTTTCGGCCATCAATCAAGCAGTTGAAAATTCTGAAGCATTCAAAGCAGCCCGCCGCAAGCATTCGGCAGTTGAGTCTGCGATCAACGCGCTTGAAAATCATGGGCTGGACCGATGTCCGGATCACGGTATTGATGGCTTTAAACGATATGTTGCCCTGGCCATTGTGGCGCGAAACATCCAGATTATTGGTCATATGTTGCAACAGAAAGAAGTTAAAAAGCTGCAACGCGATGAAAAACGACAACGACAAGCTGCGTAATCAATCGATTTTAGAGAATCCAGCAAGAGAGCTGCGTCCCGAAAGTGGTAAAAATAAAATTTTTTCAAAGAACAGGCGTGTTCAATATATAACAAGAAGAAATAGAGCTGAAAATTTTCAATAAAAATTTTTCACTTGACAAATTTTAGCAAATTTTTCGACTGACAAAAAATTAAAAGCAGAGTTTTCTGTCAGGCATTAATTATATGACTAAAAAATTAAAATTAAAGGCAAATGATAAATAAACATGGATCGTATTTTTTTACACATACATCCAAAATCCCTATAAAATACATATATTGCCCTATTTGTTTGCAATGATTCTTCAGGTATAAAAATAAGAATCCCAATATGAAGAAACACCATCTGGTTTAAT
>CAYSNA010000680.1:0-2470 GCA_964432185.1 uncultured Cytophagia bacterium | reverse complement strand
TGTGCCAAGAGTGGGTGTGAAACAGATTATAATTTGTAGTGATATCGAACAATTGAATTTTATCAAGAGCGGGCCGACGGAAATGTAACCCGGGGGGTGACAGTGGATGCGTACCCGGAATTTCAGTTTGGATTGAAGAACCCGGCAGTCCCGCCAAGGCAGGCATTTTAAAGTGACTAATAATTTCACATTTGCAGGCGGGTTAGCAAGCGATATTCAGGGGCATTGTATTTAAGCGGAAAGTACGGCCGCCATAATGTAAAATAAAATATGGCGATATTGTTTGGGATCGGTCCGTGGCAAGCAAGCCGTTCACCCGATATGTTCTTTGATAATATAGCCTTTTGGCTGCCTGTTCAGAAGCTCATCGGGACACGCTTCGGATATTTACCGCCATAATTAATTTGACACATGGCGTTCAATTATGCTATCCTCATCTCAACTAAACACGACTTATACCCTACACAGTCAAGGAGGTTGGCATGATTGAGTTCTTAAATCAGGGCAGTATCCTGACCGGCCCCTGCGGCGTGATTCCGGTCCGGGATGATGATGAGATCACTATCCGGCTGGCCATGCTGTTTGAAGGTGAATGTGAAGGCCAGGGGCCGACCCGATGTGCACAAAAGTTTGGCTATACCCGACAGCGCTATCACCAACTGCTCCATCAGTTTCTCAAAGAAGGCGCGCAGGGATTAAGGAGCCGAAAGCGGGGTCCCAAAGGCAATTACCGGCGTACCGATGAGGTTCTGCGGCAAATTATCCGTTACCGTTTTCTTGATCCGGAGATTTCCTCGGAGGTGATTGCGCAAAAGCTCATTCAGACCGGGCAACCGATTTCCCAGCGCAGCGTCGAGCGGGTGATCGGCGAGTATGGCCTTCAAAAAAAAACTTGCATATAAGGCCGTCTCAGACCGGCGTGCTGACGATCGAGACGCATCGGACCAAAGATAAAGTTCGTAAAGAACAGTGTGATTCTAAAAGTCTGGAACGGCAGGTTCGACAGCTCCTGGCAGATAAAATTTCGGGCAACCTGGTGGGCGTTTGGCTGTTGATTCCGGAATATCTTCGTCTGGGGATCTGGGATTTGCTTAAGAGTTGGAGTGCGGCAGCCGATGAATGCGTCGAGCCTCGGCTGGCCCTGCAGCTGGTCAATGAAGCGGCTTTATGTATCAATGGCATCCGGCAGAAGCGCACGTTAAGCCAGAAAGGGTTTGAACTGGCAAATGGGCTGCCGTTTGTGGCTACTGATGCGGCGATTCATTTTCTTTTAAACGGCCATAGTGTTGCCGAAGCACAACGGCTGCAAATTGCGCTGGGGAAAATACGCAGCACGTTTGGCCATTTTAAGGCGCAACTGCTGGCCATCGATCCGCATCGGGTCCAATCGCACAGCAAACGGCAAATGGTGCGCCGGCGCAAGCATGCAAGCGACAAGGCGTCTAAAATGGCGCAAACCATTTTTTGTCTGGATGCGCATACGTGTCAGCCGGTTTGTTTTGTGACCGGCACTTCGGCACGCACCGTCACGGAGGCGGCCAAGGAGTTGCTGAAGATATCGGCGCAGATCCTAAAGACCGATGACAAGCCCTTGGTTGTGGCCGACATGGAACATTACACCGCCGAGCTTTATGAATGGGTCAGCACAGACTCGACTTTTGATCTGTTGACGCCGGTTGCCGGCAGCAAGGCATTAGCGACCGCTTTTGTGACAATGGCGTCGGATCGGTTTCAACCGCATTGGGCCGGCTATGCGACCACGACGCGTCCGTTTCGTTTTAAAAAAGACGGCCGGTCTTTCTGCCAGTTTATCCAACGAAAGGGAGAACGGGCCGAGGATTATGATTTTAAGGCATTTTTATGCACCGACAATCGTGAGCAAGTCAGCGCTTTATCCGAAGGCTATCCGGACCGGTGGCATATTGAAGAGTTTTTTAACCGGGATCAAGCCTTGGGATGGAATCGGGCCGGAACGATGAATCTGAACATTCAGTATGGTAAAACGACGATGTCCTTATTGGCTCAAGCTTCGCTGCATATGCTGCGGCAGCGAATCGGAGACCCGGTTTCAGGTTGGGATTCACTGCACTTTGCCAATAGTGTCCTCAAGGGTTTAGAAGGCGACGTTCGCGTAAAAAACGATACCATCGTCGTTACATATTATAATGCTCCCAACAGCGAGCTTTTAAAAAAACATTGCGAACGATTGCCGGAAAAGCTGGCCGAGGAAGGGGTTTCGGCTAAAATTCCCTGGCTATACAATTTCAAGCTGGACTTCCGGTTCAAGTAGATAACGGGATATGGCTGATCACAGCCAGCGAATTAACCGCCTGCCCAAAGTAAAATTAATTGAGGCATTAAAATCTTTGCCGAGGCGGGACTGCGGGGTTCTTCAATTAAACCAGTACTGTCCGGCGCATTATCCTGGCGGTTCCGTTGTCCAGAAGCCCCTATCAGGGGCCATCTTTAA
>CAYSNA010000679.1:0-2470 GCA_964432185.1 uncultured Cytophagia bacterium | reverse complement strand
CGAGGTCGAACTGGCGCTCAAGAGCGTGCGCCTGGCGGCCTCGGCGGCCGGCTTCAGCGCCCGCTTCCAACCGCGGCTGGAGCAGCGTCGCCGCCTGCAGCGCAGGCGTTCCCTGATCGGCGGGAGTTTCCTGCTGCACCACCGAATCAAGCTCGCTCAATCCAACCTGTTCCTTGCGATCTTCATCCCACAATCGTCCGGTTTGCGGCCGGATCGGATTCGTCAGCCACAATAACCGGCCAATGCCGATTTCAAAAACATCAAACACCAATTCAACGATAAAAAGCAGCGCCAGGATGGCGCCGATCAGCACCACTTTTTTCACATTGATTCGAGACAGAATTTCAGTTTTTTGCATACACGTTCCAGAACATGGTTTCGATCACCTGTGTCATTTAAAATTCAAACGGCGTCGGGGTAAAAGTTAGCAGAAAAATTATAAACATCAAATAGGCCAAAACCTTTCTTCTGTTGTCGAGCGGAGTAAAATCATCTAATGGTGGCGGATGCGTGCGGCCGAGCCACAACAGCAGGACAAAGAACAAGGCCCAGCCGAGATAAATAATCGTTAGTCCGCCCAACACGACAAGGAAAAGCGGCATGAGCCGAAAACCGCGCGGGCCGAAAAGGCTGTAAAAGATATGTCCGCCATCGAGTTGGCCGATCGGCATCAAATTGAGCGAGGTGACAAAAAGCCCAACCCAGCCGGCGTATGCAAGACCGTGCAGTTGAATATCATACGAATCCGATACATGTCCAACGGCGAGAAAAGATAAAAGTTTGAACAGCAAGGGTTCTCCAAGACTGATGGACATCTCGGGATGAATCTCCGAGGTCGGCACAATGTCGGAAAAAAGGATGCCGAAATAGATGACCGGAAGGGAAACGACCAGCCCGGCCAGCGGCCCGGCGGCGCCGACATCAAACAAGGCTTTGCGATTGGGAATAAAACCGCGCATTTGAATCATGGCGCCCATGGTGCCGAAGCGATTAATGAGCGGAAACGGGATAAAAAATGGCAGCGTTGCCGGAATGCGGTAACGACGACACATCAGGTAATGCCCCATCTCGTGCGACAACAAAATGGCAATGACGCCAAAACTGTACCACGGCCCGATAGTTATCCAGGTGGAACCGATGGTGAGCAGAAACAGAACAAGGTTGATCAGCGGTTTATCGGCCGGCAGGGCGCCAAGTCGCAGTCTGAATCGGCGTGTTCGAGGTCGTACGGGCGTTTCGATATAATAATCATCTTGCATGGGGACTCGTTCTTTACTCAAGCATGGGATTCAGACCAGCACAACCTCAATCGGCTCACCCTTGCGGATGTCGAGAAATTTCGCCGCATTGCCGTCACGCACAGCGATTTCGAGATAATCGTGGCTGCTGATAATGGCCAGCGGCTCGGCCACCTGATGCTCGGCATACGATTGACTGAGACGCTCAAACTGGAAATGTTTGATATTAATTTCGCGCAACCGCTGCGGATCAAAATCATTTTTCGAGATATTGGAAATGCAGTTGCCGAAATGATCGACATAGACAATTTGGCCGCGAACGTAGTGTTCGGATTTTTGCGGCAACGTGATGTCGCCTTTGAGAAAATCAGTAATTGACTCGCCAAACCGGTTCATGTCCACACCGAGCGCCAGGTGCGCGGCCACGGGCGCAAAAATATCGCGACCGTGGAAGGTCTGGCTTGTTTGCGGCAGAAAATAATCGCTGTTCGTCACCGACACGACGGACGCGTTGGGAAAGCGATCAAAGATGCGCCGAAGCACCGAGTTGTCCGGCGCCAAAAAATAGTGGTCGTTCGCCTTGACGGCAAGTATACGCCGAGGCGTGCCAACGCCGGGATCCACGACTACCACGTGAATGGTCCCGGCAGGATAATAGGCATACGCCTGATCGAGCGCAAACGACGCCGCATCCAGATCACCCTGCGGGATGCCGTGGGTGATATCAACAATCGTAGTGTCCGGGGCGAGTGACAGAATCACGCCCTTGACCACTCCGACAAAGGCGTCGCTGGTGCCAAAATCTGTCGTCAATGTGATGATGCGTGAAGCCATGGTTTCAGTCCTGATTTACGAGCGGTGCCAGTTGTTCGTACACCTCATCCAGGTGTTCGGGATTTTTTTCAAAATCAATCTTGTCCGCATTAATGGTAAGCACGGTTGCTTCTTGTGAAAATCGCTCGATCCATCGTTCGTAAGCGCCGTTGAGTTCGTGCAGATAATCGACGGTAATATTTTTTTCAAATTCGCGGCCGCGTTTTCGAATGCGCGTGACCAACGTCCAGGTCGATGCTTTCAGATAGAGAACGAGATCCGGTTTGCGCAGGTAGGAGGTCATGACCGAAAACAGGTCGCGATAATTGGCGTAATCCCGATCCGTGATGTGTCCCTGCTTGTGCAGAATATAGGCGAAAATTTCGAGATGCGTACATTATGCTTGGGAAAGGCGGAAA
>CAYSNA010000678.1:0-2472 GCA_964432185.1 uncultured Cytophagia bacterium | reverse complement strand
GGAAGTATTTGCCAATTTGGATGATGGTTTTGAATGGTTCGGCGGCACGGTCAACGGCAAGCACCTCATCGCCGCTTTTTGTGGTGATGACAGCTATGACATGGACGAAGGTTTTAACAGCAAACTGCAGTTCCTCTTTGCTATTCAGCATGAACAATTTGGCAACATGTGCGCGGAACATGACGGCGCACCCGGCAGCAACACCGCCGCAACGCCGGTCACCAACGTGCATGTTTACAACGCCACGTACCTCGGTTCCGGCATGACCTCCACCAACTCGAAACAGCAGAACATCTTTTTACTGCGCGAGAACTGGGGCGGCAGCTATGTCAACGGTATTTATGGCGATTATAACGGTTATGGCGTATCCATTATGGACAAGACGGATCCGGACAGCCGCGATCGCCTGGACGCCGGCCAATTGAATTTCAAAGGCAACATTTTCTGGAACGTCAACGGTTACACGCTTGCGGATTCGATCGGTCTCGAAGCTTACACGGCCGCTCACTTGCAAAATGCGAGCAATATGAATGTCGAAGCCAATCCGATGTTGATGGGCCTGAGCCGCACACAGGACACCGGTCTCGATCCGCGTCCCGAATGGGGCAGTCCGGCCTGGTGGAGCCTGGCCTCCACGCCGGCAGGCGATGAGTACTTTGAAGAAGTGACTTTCAAAGGCGCCTTTGGCGTGACCAACTGGGCCTACGGGTGGAGCGCGTTGACGCAATATGGTATTATGGGTGGAGATCCTCATACGGTTGTTGATAATAACGTTGCCTCCACGCCGGACGCTTTTGAGTTGAGCGCCAACTATCCCAATCCGTTCAACCCGACGACGACGATTGAATACAAGCTGGCAAAAGACTCGCAGGTTAGACTTTCGGTCTTTAATCAAATTGGACAGGAAGTCGCCGTGCTCGTCAATGATATGAAATCGGCCGGTTCGTACAAAGTAACCTGGAACGCGACCAGCATGCCGTCCGGACTTTACTTCTACCGTTTGCAAGCCGGTTCCAATGTTCAGACTCACAAGATGATGTTGATCAAATAAATTTTTTAACTTTGTGAAATGTGCGACGCACCTCGCAGGTGCGTCGCACATAATGACCTTTAAAATAGACCTTCAGGGTCTGTGGCCTGACCACCCGCAGATTCTTCTTCCCCCTCATCGGTTACACGTCCGCTAGCCCTGCTGACAGGCTCTTGGTTTCTGCTAAAACCACCTCGCTCAGCAGGGCTTTTTTATGTTTGAAAAGTGAGAATCCTATTTAAAAATCCGAGATCCAAGATTTTTAATCTCCAATCTTATCAATTGATTTAAGAGTGGAGATTAAAGATTAGCGATCTCAGATTTTTTTGGGGCTTGTATTTAAAGGAGTAAAACAAACGTGGAACACGGCAAGACGTGAAGAATACCTACGCTTTGATCTTTTGCCCAAACAACTTGTGTAACGTATGCACAAACGGCATGCGGACGAACTTGGGCAGTTTTTCATATTCCGTGCGCATGGCCAGAAAAATGTGTTTGTGCTCAAGCAGATTAAAGGCGGCGGTGATATCCCACAACGGCGGCACAACATAAGTTACTTTTTTGCCGACGCGCCGCAGCTCCCGATGAAAACGTATCGGAAAATCCACGTGTTCAATCGTGTGCGAACACAAGACATGTTCAAACTGATGACGCTCAAACGGCAGATTGTAAATATCCTGCAGCAGCACAAAATTGGGCAGCTCTGTGTGTTGAACGATGTCCGCGTTGATGCCGCCGCCATCTGTTGTGCCACAGCAAATATTTAAATCCCATTTTTGCCGTTTCAAAATTTTATTCTTCAAATACTTGTAGCTGATCCAGTTGAGCACGTACGACAGGAGATAAAAAGCGAGACCGGCGACGAGTGTCCAGAACAGAATATCAAATATTACATTCATATAATTGTGTGCCCTTTGTGTGTGTTAAGATTGACAGGTGACAGCACCCGATTGTTTTCGTTGTTGAAGCGTCACGTTGGCGAGCAAAAGTAAACTCAAAATCAGCAAACCGGCCAGAATGGTGAAATAAAACGTTAAAAACCGCCACCCGGCCGTCATCACGCCGAGATACTCTTTGGGAATGAGAGAGCTGTACACCAGAAAGAACGATGCTTCCGCACCGGCGCTGGCTCCCGGCGTTGGGATGAACGTCATCAACGTAAAGGTGACCCATTGCAGCAGAAAAACGAGAACCGGATTCACATGGATATCAAACGATAACAGCATCGTCGTCAGGATCGAGTAACGGCTGATCCACTGGATGGCCGTGAGCGCCATGCTCAGAGCGAATCGCGATTTGCCGTTTTGGCCGATGAGTTTATAGACCGCCCAAAAATCATCTATCGCTTCTTTGATTTTGTGTTGCAGGCGCCCCCATACACTTTCCGTGCGCGGTGCGATGTTTTTTTCTCGCTGGAGAAATCGAATAATCAAAATTATAAA
>CAYSNA010000677.1:0-2498 GCA_964432185.1 uncultured Cytophagia bacterium | reverse complement strand
TTCACTCGCTCCGGGCCATTCCCGCGGGCACGAATTGTGGTGGGATGCCGATAAAGTCATTTTTGCTTATGCCGAGCAGCCCGATTATTACAACGGCGTTTTGTGGGAATCGGACCAGGGATTTGATGACAAGGATCACGGCCTCTCCGAGCCGGTGCATCTCTACGAGATGAATATCGATGGCTCCAATCTGCACCAGCTCACCGACCATCCGTTTTATTCGGATGTCGAGCCGGCCTATCTGCCCAACGGCGATATTGTCTTTTGTTCGGATCGCTCGGGTTACGGCAGCCAATGTTCGGGACATTTTTTTCAGAACAAGCGCATCGTCAATTTGTACAGCATGAAACCGGACGGCTCGAATATTCGCGCCATCAGTAACAACAAGGATTTTGACCGCTATCCGCATGTGCTCGACACCGGTCAGATTATTTTCACGCGCTGGGAATATCAGGAGCGGCATTTGTGGCAGGTGCATAATGTTTGGGTGCGCCATCCGGATGGCGGCATGAGCGATCCGATTTTTAAAGAGCATGTCAACAGTGGCCCCATGGCGCTGCGGGACGCGCGGCACATCCCCAATAGTCACAAACTCGTGGCCGTCGCCTGCGGTCACCACGAGTTTGCCCAGGGCGCCATCACCATTCTGGACCCGCACATCGGCACCAACGATCCGCTGGGCATGCAACTGGTAACGCCTTTTATTTCGCCGCGAGAGGGTGGACTCGGCAACGGTCAGCCCTCGCCGCAAGGCGCGGTGCAGGACAATGGCGGATTGTATCAGCAGCCGTATGCGTTGTCGGAAGATGCCTTTCTCGTCTCCTATTCCTATCATCTGCCGCGCGAAGATAAAAACGCGCACAATTTTGGTTTGTATTACATCGATGTCTGGGGCAACAAGGAGCTCATTCATCGCGATCCCGTGTTGTCGGCGGTGTACCCCATTCCGCTGAAGAAGCGACAACGACCGACAGAGATTCCGGAAAAACTCAAACCGGAGCACAATTACGCGACGGTGTACATGAACGATATTTTTAGCGGCGTCGATTTTAATCCCGGCGAGGCCAAATACATCCGTATTGCGCACCACACCGAATGGCCGACGACACAGACTGGCGATAAGGTTGTTGACTTTAATCACCTGCACTATACGCCGTCCGGTTCCTGGGCGCGCACCCTTGGCGTGTGGACCTGGACGCCGGCACGCGTTATTGGCGAGGTTCCGGTTGAAGAGGACGGTTCCGCCTACTTTAAAGTCCCGGCGAATGTGCCGCTCTATTTTCAGGCGCTGGATGAACATCACATGGAGCTGCGTCGCATGCGAACGTTCATCACCTTTCAGCCGGGCGAAGTGCGTGGCTGCACCGGCTGCCACGAAACGCGTGACGAGGCGCCGATCACCGTGCATCGCGTCCCTCATGCCGTTCGGCGTGCGCCGTCGGTTCCCGTGCCGCCAAGTTGGGGCGATCAAACGCTGCCGGATTATGAAGAACATATTCAGCCAATTTTGGCGAAAAATTGCATCTCCTGCCATGATCAAACGAATCCGGCCGGTGGACTGGAATTTTCAAATCGGAAAATTGAAGGCCAGTATCAATCCTATCGCACGATGTTCGGTTTGTGCGCCGACGATAAAACGCCGGTGCAGGAAACGTGGAGTCATAAAATTATCAATCCGGAAAATCCGAATCCGGAAAAGAACCGCGATGCGCTTGAGCAGATGGAAGACAATGAATATCCTGGACAGCTCGTTGCCATTTCAAATCGCTTCAGCGACATCAGCGTGTCGCAGGTGAAAGAGTTTGGTTCCAATGCGAGTATACTGACGCTCACAGTGGCGCACGATCCGAGACATCATAAAAATGTGCAGATGAGCGAACAGGAATGGATTGATCTTGTCACCTGGGTGGATTTGAACGCGCCCTATTGGGGCTCGTTTGTTGATAAGGAGCCGATCCGTGATGGTCAGGCGCCGAAGCGGATCAAATATAAATTTCCAAAACCGTTTGCGTCCAGTTTGGATGGGGCCGCGGCCAAGTGACGCATCAAATTTATAAAACTGAGTCGCTCTACGATTGTGATGAATTTTTAAGAATCGGTTTGTGATCCATTTTTCATGAGGTAATACTGAACGTGACATATAAAAAGATACTTTGGTTTTTATTCGCTGCCCATACGGTCTTTGCCCAATCCGCTTTGTTTGATCTGGCCTTTTCCCCTGACGGTTCGCACCTCGCCGTGACTGACCGCGCGGCACATACGTTGACTTTTGTTGATGTTGAAACCGGAACCGTCACGCACAACGTTTCTCTGGATTTCCAGCCAACCGGTTTGACCTGGCCGAATAAACTTTTTGTGTCCGATTATTCCAACGGGAGACTTGTCAGCATCGATCCCGTGTCTCACACCATTGATGATCATTTCAAAACGTCGCCAAAGCACCCGGATGTGGCGGTCGCCTCGGCAGCAAATCTCGCCGTCGTGACCGGCTATGGATT
>CAYSNA010000676.1:0-2503 GCA_964432185.1 uncultured Cytophagia bacterium | reverse complement strand
AAGCGGCGTTTATCTCTGTAAACTCAAAGCAGGTGATGCGGTTGCAGTAAACCGAATGATTCTGCTCAAATAAAAAAATCAAAGAGCGGAAGCGTGTCCGTATACATGCTTCTGCTCTTGTGGTTTAGAAAAAGTCTAATTTGAGTGTTGAAAGAATGTTCTATTTACGAAACATAGTTTTGATTCGAGTATCGCTGTTCATGCTGATTTCTCTCGGCCAGATGCTTCATGCCGAAGATATGGTGTTCCCCGATGATGCCGGCGTTGTAAATGTGGTTTCCGAATACGGCGCGGACAATACTGGAGTCTCGGACGCCACTGAGGCGATTCAGCGCGCGTTTGATAGTCATCCCAGCGGCAATACAATTTTATATTTTCCGAACGGCACCTATCTGGTTTCCAATACGATACGCTGGGCCGATGAGCCGGACGGCACGCAAAAACAAAAACGCAACATTCTGCAATGACAAAGTCGCGATTCAACGATAATCCGATTAAAAGATTTTTGTGCGGGCTACCAAGATCCACAAAATCGCCAGGCCGTTGTCTGGACCGGCGTGGCGCCGGCGCAACGCTTTCGTAACAGCATCCGCAATGTGACCGTATCGACCGGCAAGGGAAATCCCGGCGCCGTCGGCATTCAGTTTAACGCCAGCAATCAGGGCACGCTCGCAGATGTGAAAATTATTTCAGAGGATGGCCAGGCCGTATATGGACTGGACATGGCCTACACCAATGAAATCGGGCCGCTGCTGATCCGAAACCTGCAGGTGATTGGCTTTGATGTCGGCATAAAAGCCACCAGCTCGATTAACAGCATGACGCTCAATAATATTATTGTTTCAGATCAGAATATCTACGGCATTGACTGCGGCGCGCAGGTCTTTAGCATCGATGGATTAAAAAGTCAGAATCGCGTTACTGCTGTCAAGTCAGCTGGAATGCTCACGTTAATAAATGGCCAACTTGATGGTGGTTCGCCGGACGTTCCTGCCATCGAGACCAGTGGCGTGATGTATGGACGAAACATTTTAACCTCCGGTTATGAACGCGCAATAGACAATATCGGTGGGCATGAAAGAGATGTTATTCAATCCAGGGTTGATGAGTTTATCTCGCACGACGTCAATAAAATGTTTCCGGCGCCTTCCCGATCGTTGCACTTGCCGATTCGCCAGTCACCGACTGTATCCTGGGAAAATCCGCAAAACTGGGTGAATCCAATGGACTATGGCGCTAGAGGAGATGGACAGCGCGACGATACCGAGGCCATTCAAAACGCCATTGACGCCGGCGGCAAAACCGTTTATTTCCCTGGCGGAAAACAATTTAAAATTGATGGTACCCTGCATATCCGCGGCAGCGTTCAACATATCATCGGTTGTGAGGGCCGCCTGATCGGCAACGGCACTCTTTATTTTGATGACGGCGTTGAAAATACGGTGGTCTTTGAGCGAATAGACGCCATTTATTCTCAGCTCAAACTTGTTCACCAGGCGTCTCGAACACTCGTGCTGCACGCCGTGACGGGTTTGATTGTCTCAAGTAGAGGCTCTGGTGATTTTTTTATTGATGATATTGCATGCGACCTCCTTCAGTTTCACAATCCAGATCAACATATCTGGATGCGCCAGGTGAATCCAGAGAATAATGAAGAAGCCAATATCGTCAACAATGGCGCAACATTATGGATTCTCGGCTTAAAGACGGAGCGCGGGCAAATCAAAATCGAGACGAATTCGGGTGGTAAAACCGAACTTTTTGGCGCGCATATTTACTCGACCAACAGCATCAGTAAACCGGTGCTGTTTAATGTTCATGAGGCATCCGCCTCATTCGCTTGCGTTCGTGAAATTAATTTTGGCACGCCAAGTTTTAACACGTATGTCAGAGAAACACGACATGGCGAGACGCGCAATTTTACCCAAAATGTAAATAATTCCCGGGCCTTTGGGCTGTACGTCGGTTTTGCACCAACAATGCCGCCTTTGCCACCCGATTCCTTAAAAGCCAATGTTGTTTCACCCGTGCAAATAGAATTGAACTGGCGTGACCGTTCCGACAATGAAGCCGCCTTTGTCATTGAGCGCAAAACAGAAAGAGAAAATTTTCACTTCCTCGCGCAAGTCCATTTTGATGTCCATAATTTTGTCGATTCGCTGGTGTCTCCAGCAACGTCATATACTTACCGGGTTTATGCCTTCAACCAGGTGGACACATCAGCTTTTTCGAATCAAGCGACTGTCACGACACCCGGCCTGCCGGTAATTCCTGCACCGCCGCGTTCTTTAATCGCCTCCGCTCTGGGGAATCGTATAACATTGACCTGGCACGAAAATTCAGATAATGAGAATGGTTTTTATATCGAACGCAAAACCACAAATGCGCCGTACCAGCGCGTCAAGCAAACGCCGGAAAACGCCCACTCATATATTGATTCTGATTTGAAATTTGGCACCGCGTACACCTATCGCGTGGCTGCTTTTAATCTTGGCGGTGAGTC
>CAYSNA010000675.1:0-2510 GCA_964432185.1 uncultured Cytophagia bacterium | reverse complement strand
TCAATGGATTTACCGTTTTGGTGTCCGATTTTTTTCAAGTCGACGAAGAGCCGGGCGGCAGTTACATTATTTATCCAAAAGGCGATCGTTCGGCGCGGCCCAGCGGCCGCATGCCTGCCGGCGGCTATTTCTTTGACACCATCGTGCGCCAGGATCCGATTGATGAAACGACTCTCAATGTTGATGACAATCTCGAGGAGTTTGGCGAGATCAAGGAAATCGATTTAACCTATTTTGAGTCCAATGCCAAAGAAGCTGCGGAAACCGGCCGCGCTGTGGTTGCCGGATTTGGCGGCACGGCCCTCGGCGATATCGCGCTCGTGCCGGCGCCGTTTCTCACCGATCCCAAAGGTATCCGCGATGTGACCGAATGGTACATGTCCACGCTGACTCGCCAGGATTATGTGAAAGAGATCTTTGACCGGCAGTCGCAAACTGCGATTAAAAATCTCGAAAAACTCTGGGCGCGTGTTGGTGATCTTGTTGATGTCGTTTTTATCTGCGGCACGGATTTCGGCACGCAAAACTCGACCTTCTGCTCGGTTGATACTTATCGCGATGTCTGGATGCCGTACTATCAGCGCATCAATAACTGGATTCATGCGAATACCTCCTGGAAAACTTTTAAACATTCCTGCGGCGCGGTTGAATCGTTGATCGAATCCTTTATCGAAAGCGGCTTTGATATCCTCAATCCCGTGCAAGTAGCGGCCACGGGCATGGACCCGAATCATCTAAAAAACACCTATGGTAAGCTTATCACTTTTTGGGGCGGCGGCGTTGATACGCAAACCACGCTGATGTTCAAATCCCCGGACGAGGTTCGCACCGAGGTTTTAAAACATTGCGAAATTTTCGGCCAGGACGGCGGATTTGTTTTCAACACCGTTCATAATATTCAGGGCAATGTGCCGGTGGAGAATGTTGTGGCGATGCTCAAGGCGTTGAAAGAGTTTAACGGCGATTGAAAAGTATTCTATTCGTAGTACATCTTTAGATTTGCTACGAATATTTTAACATCTTCCGAAAAACACTTGAATATCATTCTTGTTTTACTATCTTATTCCACCCGTTCCACAACACTGCAAAAAGAAACATCTCTTTACTCCACAATTGCGAGGCGTCCATGATCCGGAAAATAATTTTTGTCCTGTTGATTGCTGTTTCAATTTTTGCGGCAGAACACTCACGCCGTTACGTCCCGGAAACCGATCCGCTGGTTCTCGAAAAACTCGACCAGTGGCAGGATTTGAAATTTGGCTTGTTGATGCACTGGGGCCCCTACAGCCAATGGGGCATTGTAGAATCCTGGTCGCTCTGCTCCGAGGATGAGCCGTGGTGCACGCGAATGATGGACGATTATGACGAGTACAAACGCACCTACACCAATCTAAAAATGTCATTTAATCCGGTCAATTTTGAGCCGGAAAAATGGGCCAGGGCGGCCAAAGCGGCGGGCATGAAATATATGGTGTTCACGACAAAACACCACGACGGTTTTTGCATGTACGACACCAAACAGACGGATTACAAAATTACCGATCCGGGCTGCGCCTTTTCGTCCAATCCCAAGGCGGATGTGACCAAAGAGATTTTTAAGGCGTTTCGTGCGCAAGGCATCTGGACCGGCGCCTATTTTTCCAAACCCGATTGGCACTGCGAATACTACTGGTGGCCCTACTTTGCCACGCCGGATCGACACGTGAATTATTCCATTGAAAAGCACCCGGAGCGCTGGCAAAAATTTGTCGAGTTTACGCACGCGCAGGTGATGGAATTGATGGATTATCAGCCCGATATCCTCTGGCTCGATGGCGGCTGGGTGCAAAAACATTCAAAAGAAGAAATTTTGCAGAATCCCGGAGCGCGTCTGCAAAACCAGGATGTTAAAATGGATGAGCTGGCGGCCAAAGCGCGGCAAAAGCGGCCGGGACTAATTGTCGTGGATCGCGCCGTGCCGGGCAAAAATCAAAATTATCTCACGCCGGAAAACACCGTACCGGACAATGTCATTCTTGATCCTTGGGAATCGTGCATCATCAGCGGCGGCGGCTGGTCGTATACCAAAGACGCGCAATACAAATCCGCGCAGGAGATCATCCACATTTTGGTGGATATTGTCGCCAAAGGCGGCAACCTGCTGCTCAACATCGCGCCGAGTCCCGAGGGCACCTGGCAGGATGATGCCTATGATCGTCTCAAAAAAATCGGCGCCTGGATGGATGTGAACGGCGACGCGATTTATGCCACCACACCGGTTGCGCCGTATGTCATCGACAAGGTCCGGTTCACCCAAAAGGACGGCGCGGTTTACGCCATTTACTGCGCTGGTGAAGGAGAAGCCTCGCTGCCGGAAACTGTTTTTATCCCCAAAAATGATTTGAAAACGATCTCTTCAATTTCCTTGCTCGGATCAAACTCTATGCTGAAATGGCAAAAAGAAAAAGATGGTATCCGCGTCACCATTCCAATGGCCGACCGCGAGCATCCGCCGTGTTTGTATGCGTGGG
>CAYSNA010000674.1:0-2510 GCA_964432185.1 uncultured Cytophagia bacterium | reverse complement strand
AATTCTACTAAATTCAGTGTGCCGGTCGCTCGCCTTTCTCACATTCCTTTTTATGATCTGAATCCGCTCAAAAAAATGTTTTGACTTGAAAAACTGACGCGTTTCTTTTACCTTTGAACTCTAACTTTAAAGAAAGGAATTCGCTATGTCTCGCCTGTTTTTTTGCACGGTACTCTGTTTTATTGTGATTGTGCCCCTGTTCGCCGATAATGCAAATCCCATGTTGCTTTGGTATCGTCATCCCGCCGAGGAGTGGACCGATGCGCTGCCCATCGGCAATGGCCGTTTGGGTGCGATGATTTTTGGCGGCGTGAACAATGACCGCATTCAGCTCAATGAAGATACCATGTGGAGCGGGCACCCGATTGAGCGCGCCAAACCGGGCGCCAAAAAGGCGCTGGACAAGGCGAGAACATTATTGTTCGACGGCAACTATGTCGAGGCGGAGAAGGTGATTGCAGACGATTTTATGGGCAAACGAATTGAACCGGGTCTGCACAGTTATCAAACACTTGGCGATTTGAACCTGTTTTTTGATCACGCCAATGTTCGACAGTATCGGCGCGAACTGGATTTGGATCGAGCCGTTGCCACTGTCAGTTACACCTTTAATCAGGTACAGTATAAACGCGAATATTTTTCGTCGCCGGCGGATCAGGTGATTATCGTTCGTTTGACCGCGGATAAACCGGGGGCTATTTCCTGCGCGCTCAAATTATCGCGCCCCGCAAACGCGACCGTGGATATCATCGGCGACAATCAAATTAAAATGTACGGCCGGCTCAATAATGATGGCGTTGTTTATGAATCACAGGTTCAAATGATTCAAACGGGCGGATCGCGGCTGGTCTCGTCGGAACGCATTGCCATTTCCGAGGCGGACGAGGTTTTGATTTTCATCGCTGCCGCCACAACCTATCGCGGCAACGATCCTCGACGTGAATGTTTTAACGTCCTGTCAAAAGTTAACGACAAACCGTTTGAAAAGATATTGTCCGATCATATCACCGAACATCAGCGGTTATTTCACCGTGTCGATTTGAATTTGGGTCGTACCGCCGCCGCGGATTTTCCAACGGACGAACGCCTGTGGGTTGTACAGGACGGCGCTGTCGATCCACAGCTTTTCGCGCTGTATTATCAGTTTGGCCGTTATTTGCTCATCAGCTCGTCGCGCCCCGGCAGCATGCCGGCCAATTTGCAGGGCTTGTGGGAGGGCACGCTCAATCCGCCGTGGAATGCCGATTATCACATCAATATCAATATCCAAATGAATTACTGGCCGGCCGAGCTGACCAATCTCAGCGAGTGTCACTATCCGTTTTTTGAGTTCATCGATGCCCTGCGTCCGCGCGGCGCTCAAACCGCACAAGAGGTGTACGGCGCGGATGGCTTTGTGGCGCATCACACCACCGATGCCTGGTATTTTACCGATCCCATTGGTCTGCCCATTTACGGCATGTGGCAAATGGGCGTCGCCTGGAGCGTGCAGCATTTGTGGGAGCATTATTTGTTTACCGGCGACAAGGATTTTCTTCGCGATACAGGTTATCCCATCATGAAAGATGCGGCAGAGTTTTTGGTTGATTTTCTCGTCAAAGATCCGCGAACCGGTTATATGGTCACCGGCCCGTCCACGTCGCCGGAAAATCGATTTAAAACCAAAGATGGTCAAATCGCCCACCTCAACATGGGCACCACCATGGACACCCAGATCACTTACGATCTCTTTAGCAATTGTATTGATGCGGCGACCGTTCTCGGCATCGACCAGCGTTACGCTAAAAAGTTGGCAGACCTGCGCGATCAACTGCCGCCGATGAGCATCGGCTTGGACGGCCGCCTGATGGAGTGGACCGAAGAATTTGAAGAACCGGAACCGGGACACCGTCACATTTCGCATTTGTTTGGTTTGCATCCCGGACGCCAAATCACCTTGCAGCACACGCCGGAACTGGCCGGCGCGGTTCGAAAAACCATCGATTACCGACTTGAACATGGCGGCGGCCACACCGGCTGGAGCCGAGCGTGGATCATCAACTTTTTTGCCCGCCTGCAGGATGGCGAGAAAGCCTATGACAACCTCCTGGCGCTGCTACGAAAATCGACGCTGAATAATTTGTTTGATACGCATCCGCCGTTCCAAATTGACGGCAATTTTGGCGGTCTGTCGGGCATCACCGAAATGCTGCTGCAAAGTCATGCGGGCGAAATTCATCTGCTGCCGGCTCTGCCGCAGGTCTGGGAAAACGGCTCGGTCAAAGGATTACGCGCTCGCGGCGGATTCGAAATTGACATGAGCTGGGAAAATGGTAAAATTGTAACGGCTGTTGTGCGCTCCGATCTTGGCGGCGTGTGCCGCGTGCGCACGCCAAATCCGGTGGTCGTCATTCGGGCGGATGAAAAAAAGGCGGACGGTGAAAATCCAAATCCGTTTTATAAAATGCAGCCGCCGGTGAAAACCAAAATCCTCAATGAAAAACAGGTATTGAGGTTGAACGTAAAGGACG
>CAYSNA010000673.1:0-2546 GCA_964432185.1 uncultured Cytophagia bacterium | reverse complement strand
AAGACCAGGACCGGCGCAGCCGTAATGTCATGAAAGCGGCATTGACGCTGGGCTGCCCGTTTGTGCTCTATTGGGAAATGTACAACAATGAAGTCCAGGATGGAGTGCAATGGGGCTTTTGGATGATCAATGACCGCGGCGTTAAACAGCCGATTTATTACACGCACCGTGATTATTATGTTAGGGCGAGTAGTTTATATGAAAAATTTGTCGGTGCGAATAACCGTGAACCAAATGCGTCTGAAGTGAAGGAGCTTTTAATTCAGGCGCTGGACGATGTGGCGGCGGGTGTGGATGTTCAAGGCAATCACGTGCCTGAAAAATTGGAGCTGCGAGCCTTTCCAAATCCATTCAATGCGCAAACGGTGCTAAAGTTTAAGAGTCGTGTTGCCGGAAAAGGGACCGTAAGCATTTACAATATTGCCGGACAACGGGTGCGCAACCTGGACGTGAATGCAGCGCCGGGCGAGCAGAGTCTAATATGGGACGGTATTGATGATTCAGGACAGAGCTGTCCGTCCGGCGTTTATATTGTCAGGTTTGCGAGTGCGCACGGTTTTCGTGCCGGCATAAAACTCACACTGCTCAAATAGACAGTATCCCCGGCAGATTCTCGCATGTATCTCCTTGCACAGATGCATACGAATCTCTGTCCGGGATTTAAAATCGGCTATTGAAGAGTCGGGGAAAAATTTCGATTTTTCGATTCATTTTTCAAAATAACCTGTCGTGCGGAGCGACCACGCTTTGACGCACAATTAAATTCACTATGTTATGAACGGAGCGGCTCTATGAAATTTCTCAGTCTATGGGATTACAGCATCTTTTTGGCCTATTTCGGCGTGCTCATTGTCATGGGCCTGATTCTGCGGAAACGCGCCTCCGGCAGCATGGAAAGCTACTTTCTCGCCAACAAACGGCTGCCCTGGTGGATGCTCGGCGTCACCGGTATGGGCTGGTCGCTGGATGTGACCGGCACCATGCTCATCATCTCGCTGCTTTATCTGATCGGCCCGCGCGGATTGTTCATCGAGTTTCGCGGCGGCGCCAATTTATCGCTCATCTTTATGATGTTGTGGACCGGCAAATGGCACCGCCGTTCCGGTTTGATGACCGGCGCCGAGTGGATGACCTTCCGTTTTGGCGATGGCATCAGTGGACGATTCGCCCGCGCCTCATTTGCGGCCAGCCAGATCATTTTTGCCATCGGCATGCTGGCCTACATGGTGAAAGGCGTTGGCCTGTTCGCCAGTATGTTCATCCCGCTCTCCCCGCTTATGTGCGCCCTTATCGTCATTGGCGTGGCGACCATTTATACCGTGGCTTCGGGATTTTACGGCGTGGTCTTTAGCGATTTGCTGCAGTGTTCGCTCATTTTTATCGGCATTGCCTATATTTCCATCACCGCCTATCATCAGATTTCCGACGGCGCTGAATTCGCCGCGCTGGCGACGTCCATCAGCGGCGTGCGCGAATGGGAAACGGCCTTTCCGCAACAATTGGCAGACATGCCCGCAGGCTACGAGATTTACGACACTCTGCTCATGTTCACCATGTTTCTCATTTTGAAAAATATCGTCTCCGGTTTCGGTTCCGGATTTGAGCCGCACTATTTTGCCGCGCGCAACGAACGAGAATGCGGCAAACTGACGGCGCTGTGGGCCACGCTCATGTCGAGCCGCTGGTTCATGATGGCCGGTTTTGCCGTGCTCGGCATTTACATGGTGCATCATCTGTTTGATAACCTTGATGTGCTGTCGCAAGCCGCCACGTTGGTCAAGGATTATGCTCCGGGTGTCGATAAAAGCCAGTGGCCGGCGTTGTTGTCAAGCATCATCAACCAACCGGCGCAACATCCGGCAGAACTTATTGGAGGCCTGAAATCTCTACTTGGTGAAAACTGGATGCTCAAGATGCAGTTGCTGAGTTTTGAAGGGACTGTTAACGCCGAACGTATTTTGCCAGCGGTGCTGTTATCCGTTGTGCCTGCCGGCATCCGCGGCCTCATTTTGGTGACGCTCATTGCCGCCACCATGTCTACATTTGACATGACCGTCAACCGCACCAGCGCCTTTTTTGTGCGCGATATCTATCAAAAATTCTGGCGGCCACAGGCCTCAAACCGGGAGATTATGGCAGCGATTTACATTTTTACAATTTCACTCGTCGGCCTGGCGTTTTTCATGGGCTATTCGTCCAAAAGCATCAACGATATTTGGGGCTGGATTATGATGGGCCTGTGGTCCGGATTGTCTGTGCCGCTTGTGCTGCGCCTGTACTGGTGGCGGTTCAACGGCTCCGGTTTTGCGTCCGGAATGGTGGTTGGTGTTCTGATGGCCTTACTGCAGCGCGTCTTTTGGCCGACGCTACCTGAGCAGTGGCAGTTTGTCGGACTCACTTTGATCAGCCTTGTAGCGGCGATTTTCGGTACTTTTGCTACTGCACCAACGGACAGAAATATCCTGGAGAATTTTTACCGCACGACTCGGCCGTTTGGTTTTTGGAAACCGTTGTTTTGGGTTATGTTTTTGAAATCTCCTTTTTGA
>CAYSNA010000672.1:0-2553 GCA_964432185.1 uncultured Cytophagia bacterium | reverse complement strand
ATGTCACGAATGACGCGCAAATACCAAAAGCCATCGGCACGGCGAAAGGCGATATAATCGCCTACTCGGCCAGCAACTCGCCGGTTAGATTGCCCTCGGGAAACAATGGCGATTTCTTGACTGTCGATACAACACAGACAAGCGGTTTAAAATGGTCAGCCACCTCTACCGGCGCCGATTCCCTAGATTTTACCGAGTTTAGCGATTCAATGACAGTTGACGCGACAACCTCAATCAATCTTGCGGGTTTTGATTTAACCTTTGCGGGCGGGCCGTTGAGTATTAATGATAATTCAAACTTCACAACAAACATCAATACCGGCACTTCAACCGGAGCCGTTAATATCGGAACCGGAACCGGCGCAAAAACAATAACAATCGGTAATTCCTCCGGAGCCACGGCATTGATTCTGGATGCCGGAACCGGCGGTGTAAAAATCGGTGATAGCACGGCAACGCCGATAACAAATCATTTTTCAGCAACGACAACTACCAATGTTGCCGCCATTGCCAACAATAGTTGCAGTACTTTCAATATAACGGTTACAGGAGCATCAGTCGGTGATACCGTAGTGGCCACTCCGGATGCTACCGTTGGCGGAGCCGGGGCTTTAAATAATGTAACATGGTCAAGCTTTGTTTCCGCTGCCAACACGGTAACCGTAAAAGTATGCAAGCTTGGCACTGCTACAGCTGATCCTGCCAATCAAACGTGGCGCGCTGATGTCTGGAAGCATTAAACGGAACGCCTGCTGAAATTCAACCATCAAATATGAAAAAATTAGCAGCATTATTATCAGGTTTATTTTTATTCTCATCGTCCGCCGTGTTCGCGATTAACGATGTTTCGATAACAGACACTGTAGACTTCGATATCCATACGTTCGATACGGCAGCGGCGACAACAATCACGGCCACAACCGGCGGACTTGTCACAAACATATATGTCGAAACGAATTACATTGATTTAACAATCGACAATCTATCAGCTATCACTTTTAACACAACGGTTGCGGGAAATTATCTAAAAGTCACCAGGCAATCAGGTTCAAATGATTATGCTCTTACTCCGGCATGTCCAACCACAGCGGTGACAATCATCGGAACGGGCGCGCAGACGGTTTTGCGTCTTCAGGTTTATACCACTGATCAATGTCCTGTTGTTATACCGCCCTCGGGAGGAGATGAAGGTGGAGGGGGTGGAGGAGGTTACATTATTCCGCCTAAAGAACCAACGGATGAAGAAATTCCTTCCGGCGAAGGCTCTGTATTTGAATGTTCAAGAACCGAGACGACACCGGTTCCATTCACGGACATAATCGGTCATTGGGCTGAAGAGTACATAACCGATCTTTATTGCAAATGCGTTATTGATGGGAGAACAGCGACAACTTTTGCCCCGGATGACTACATAAGTCGGGCGGAGCTTGTAAAAATAATTTTGAATACCTACAATCTTGGAACCGACCCTTGGGAGGAATTATTTCTTGATGTATTTGAAACGGATTGGTTTGCCGGATATGTTACAAGGGCCGCCAATCTTAATATTGTCATAGGATTTGTTAACGAAGACGGTACGACGAGTTTTAAACCGAACCAAAATATAACCCGCGCCGAAGCCTTAAAAGTCGCGCTTGAAGCGAAAGGCATAAACGACTTCAGTGGTTATACGGCGGATTTTGCCGATGTTTTTGAAAGCGACTGGTATTATGATTATGTGGCTTACGCGCAGGCGAAAAATATCTTGATAGGCTACACCGAAAATTTGGAAAAAGAGGGTTATGTAAGAGATTTTTATTCTTTTTTCCCTTACCGTAATCTTGGTGATGTTGGCGAAGATGTCCGTGATTTGAAAGAAATAATGAAACAGCTGGGCTATTATTTTGGAGAAACGGACATTAATTTCGATGAAGGACTCAAACAGGCGATAATGAAATATCAGGCGGATAATGGCATCGACACGGTCGGGGTGATGGGGCCGATTACGCAGGGATTTCTTATGAGGGAGGAATTGAAGCCCATATCAATAGTCCGCTTTAAGCCGAATACTCCGATTACCCGCGCGGAAGCGGCAAAAATCGATTTGCTCGTGGCTGGCATGTAACCAGTTTTTGAGTGGTGCCATGGCTTTATTACCTTTCTTTTAACTCGACCAATACTTCATTTCGCGTCATCCATGGCGGAGTCCACGGCGCATTATATCCGGCGTATGATGGATTCCCTTGTGTCACAATTCCATCCTGAGCAAGCGCGGAAAGCAATTTTTCTTGCATGCTTTTAATTCGTGCATCCGAGCGATGCCAGGAGAACCGCATCACGGCATATTGCTTGGCAGGAATCACCACGATTTCTATTCTCGAATCGTCGGGAGTTGGCAATGTTTCAAGCGTATATGAGCGAGGCATACCAAAGGCTATAGTTTTCGAGTCACCATCGGTTATCGCCATTACCGGTGCTGTCATCGCGA
The DNA here is from genome assembly GCA_964432185.1 of uncultured Cytophagia bacterium. GTDB lineage: Bacteria > Zhuqueibacterota > Zhuqueibacteria > Residuimicrobiales > Krinioviventaceae > Kriniovivens. The sequence goes on along the minus strand of CAYSNA010000672.1, from coordinate 86 downwards.
TGTTCTCTGATGTTTTAGCACCCTCTCCCTTTTGCGCGATTACGGGTGCGGTCATGGCAATGTTTTCTTTCTTTGTATTTCCGCCA
>CAYSNA010000671.1:0-2558 GCA_964432185.1 uncultured Cytophagia bacterium | reverse complement strand
CATACGCGTTCGCGGCCTCATCATTGGTGATCTGCATATTTTCACCATCCCACAATAATTTTTTATAGGGAAAACGAACGGCCAAATTGCCCATGAGCACCATTTCCGACAGCGGGCCGGAATAATCAAAATTGGAACTGGCCGGCGTGCCCTCTTTACAGGCCCGCACCCAGTCCATTTCATGACCGCTGATGCCGTTGGGAATACGCGTGATTGTTGGCTCTGGTCGTGAAAATTCCTGCATAGCCGTTTCCGGAATCAATCGAGGATTCTTGCCATAACAGCCGGTCATCATCGTGCCTTTGTCCCCGATGAACAGCAAGCCGCCATCCTCATCGCCCATGCGCCGGCCTTCCTCCAGCTCTTTCGGACGCGGCGGCATCAATCCGCCATCCCACCAGGTCACGTCCACTGGCGGCAGACCATCGCGTTCCGGAAAATTGTAACGAACAATTGACGATCGCGGATAGGTTTCATTCTTCGGTTCGGTATACTCCCAGAATCCACCCCAATACGTCGAAATGTTTCCTTCGACGCTCACGGGATATTTCAACTTTAATGCCCAGAACACCGCATCCAAAACATGACAGCCAAGGTCGCCGAGCGAGCCGGTGCCGAAATCCCACCAGGCGCGCCAGGAGTTTGGCAAATAGGTTGGATGATAATCGCGATACGGCGCCGGACCAAGCCACAAATCCCAATTCAAGGTATCGGGCACCGGCGGCGTTTCGGACGGCCGTTCGACTTCCACACCCTGCGGCCAGACCGGGCGGTTCGTCCAGGCATGCACCTGACGCACCTGGCCGATGGCGCCGCTCCAGATCCATTCACAGATTAGACGTGTGCCATCGCCGGAATGGCCCTGATTGCCCATTTGCGTTTGCACCTTGTATTGCCGCGCCGCTTCGGTCATTTTGCGCGCTTCGTAGACGGAATGCGAAATCGGTTTCTGCACATACACATGTTTTCCCAACTGCATGGCCGCCATCGCCACCACCGCGTGCGAATGATCCGGCGTCGCGATGATCACGGCATCAATATCTTTTTGCTTCTCCAGCATCTCCTGAAACTTGACGTACCGCTTGGCATTCGGATACAGCTCATACACCGGTCCGGCATATTTTTGATCCACATCGCATAACGCGACAATATTTTCCGTTTCGGCAACCGCTTTGACATTATTCTTACCCATACCACCAACGCCAACGGCTGCGATATTCAGCTTGTCACTTGGCGCCGTTTGATTCGGCCCACCGAGGACATGGCGCGGCACAATAGTAAAGGCCGTCGCCGCAGCCGATGCTTTTACAAATTGTCGTCGCGTTACATGTTCATTCGATTTATCCATAAAACCTCCAAAAGTTGATATGGCAGTCAAACCAAAACATCCCCACGAATTGATGGATTATAAGGAATTGACGATCGACAGGCAAGTAAATGTTTGCGAAAATTTTCGCGAGCTGGACACGTGACAAAATTCGTTGAATAATAAAACGATAGACATTGTTATTGTTCGACATTCAAAGTACATTTAAGGACATATAGATCAAATGAAAAGACAACCCGTTTTTACAATCTTGTTGATAGTTCTAATGACGACGCTGTCGTGCAGCAAAAATTCATCACCCACAAAAACGGAAGAGCCTATGCAAGAGTCACCATACACGTATCTCGCGCTTGGCGATTCGTACACCATCGGACAAAGCGTCGCGGTTGATGAGCGTTTTCCCGAACAACTGGTGGATTCGCTGCATCAACGCGGCATTAACATCGCGCGGCCGGAAATTATCGCGCGCACCGGCTGGACAACCGATGAGCTGCAACGTGCCATCAATGAAAAGGATCCGCAAGGACCGTACGATCTGGTCACTCTGCTAATCGGCGTCAACAATCAATATCGCGGCTACGATATAAATACCTATCGCGCCGAATTTGTTTCGTTGCTGAATCAAGCGATCGCTTTTGCCGGCAACGAAAAAGATCACGTGGTCGTGCTCTCCATTCCGGATTGGGGCGTGACGCCGTTTGCCTCCGGTCGAGACCGGCAAAAGATCGCCGCCGAGATTAATGCGTTTAACGCGGTCAATTTGCAGGAAAGTGAGAGCGCCGGCGTTCCTTATGTGAACATCACGACCATTTCCCGGTTTGCAGCATCCGATTCGGAACTCGTGGCCGGTGATGGCTTGCATCCCTCAGGGACAATGTATGCCGAGTGGGTGAAGAAACTTTTACCGGTTGTGGAGATTTTTTTGCAAAATGAGTAGCAGCATTCTCCCATCACCTTTACCGCCGTAGTACGAGGAATTGATGAACCTTTTTTAATGCCGCCCTCCACTTGCGTTACCCTTTTCACTTTTGTATATTTAAGGGAACAACGGGGAGATGCCACATGAAAAATCACATATTAGTGATTCGTTTTTTGTTTATTTGTGCGTGCCTGTTTTTACAAACAAATTCATGGAGCAAAAACACCTGCATCGACACACCTCTCAGTCTGCACAAATCTCACGTATTTAATCACCAGCAGTTCGACGGCAACAACATCACCTGCTGGCTCG
>CAYSNA010000670.1:0-2566 GCA_964432185.1 uncultured Cytophagia bacterium | reverse complement strand
AATTGTGCTTCGTGTTCGCTTGCCAGTGTGGACAGCGCTTTTAATTCGACGATAACCTTGTCAAAACAGATAAAATCAGCGCAGTACTTTTTGTCAAGGAGGATGTTTTTGTAATGGATATCCAGCACTTTTTCTTTTTCAAAAGGTAAAGAGCGCATTTTGAATTCCAAAGCCAGGGCTTCCTGATAGACGGGTTCGAGAAAACCGCATCCCAGGTGCCGATGCACCTCCATGCACGCGCCTATGATCTGATATGTCAGATCTTCATCGATTAGTTTGCTCATGTTTCCCCCTTTTTAAATGTCCACGGATTTCATGGATTAAAAGCTACTGTCCACGGATGGACACGGATTTAAAAAAAACCATATCTTTGTCCGTGTATTCCGTGTAATCTGCGTAATCCGTGGACCCTTTCCGCGTAATCCGCGTAAGCCGTGGACCCCTTTCCGTGTAATCCGTGGATTTATACTTTTTCAAAAAAGGTATCCGGATCATCCGGGTTAAACAATTCATTAATCCAAAAAACCGTCAGCATATCGTCCGCACCGACGTTGGTAATATTATGCGTATACCAAATGGGTATATCCACGTAAGCGGGTTTTTCACCACTCAGCCGATATTCGATAACCTCGTCCGTGCCAATACGCCGCAACTGTATGATAGCCTCTCCCTGCACCACCATAAAGCGCTCGACTTTGCGCGTATGGAAATGATTGCCGCGGGTGATGCCCGGTCGGGTGGTCGAATAGGACGTTTGTCCGCCAGTGTTCGATTTGACCAGTTCGACAAACTGTCCCCTGTCATCCTGGTGCAAAATATAAGGTTTAGGAAAAAAATCAACGGGCACATAACTGCGAAAGGTATTAAACAGACACAGATCGAAATAGGTGCGCATATCCGGTAAAATGCCGTTTTCCATATAGCCGTTTTTATAACCAACAAGCTTGTCGAGGATTTCTGTTACCGTTGCCGTGCTCTGTGCGTTGATCAGTAGCTCATCAGCGACCTGACGATCTCGGATTACCTGCCATAATTCATCGAGCAGATCATTAATATAGATCAGCGACAACTCGGCATCGATGTCAATTGTCGGCTCAAGATTATGAACCAGTTGGTGAGAAAACGTCGAAACGACAGAGTTATAAAACGGTCGGCCAAAAGGGCCAAAGACGTTGGGAATGACCAGTCCGGTGAACGGCGCGTTGTTTTTTTGCGCCCAGTCACTCAACAGCAGGCGTCCGGCTTTTTTAGAGTGGCCGTACAGATTATCGCGGTTTTCCTGCGTTGATGACGAAAAGAGGACATGCGGTGTGCTGTTCGTCGCTTCCAACGCCTGAATGAGCTGATCAACGAGATACACGTTGGTATCGTGCAAGCTCTGGATATCGTGATGTCGATTCACCGCCGCGAGATGCACGATGACATCGCATTGCGTGACAAACTCTTCTAATCGCCGATTTTCCTGAAAGAACTCGTCTTTGAAAGGAATGCGTTGCACGCCGTCCTGAACACCCAGATAGTTAAAGAGGTGCGTACCAATAAAACCGGCCTGTCCTGTAATGCCTATTCTCAACATATCATTCATCGTAGGTTCCAATTAAACCAGAGTTCAGGCGGGAATCGATACGTATCGTTCTTACTTTCTTCCAGGCTCAGCGTGGAAAAGATCATAACTTTATTTGCATCGGTCAAAGCGCGTAAACCATTGGCATACCCCGATGGCACAATCAGTATCTGCGGGAATTCAGCGTTGAGCACAACATGATCAGCGTCAAGGTGTGGCGATGGAGAATCAAAATTATCCAGCTTGACGGTTGCAATAAGAAATGATCCCTCGACCACATAAAAATATTTCTGTTCCAGTTTATGCGCTTGCCAGGCACGAATGACATCCGTTGATCTATTGGAAATAGCATAAAATCGTTTCACAGCCGTCAAAGAGACATCATTAACAAATTCAACATCACCGCGTTCATCGGAAAAACGATGACCATCAAGAATCACCGGTTGATCTATTTGGATCGTCACATCGCTCATACCTGATTGAGCGCCTCCTGCACAAAATCAAGCTTTAAGAGCAGCTCTTTGGTTTCCTGCACATTCAATCGATAGGTATTGCTGGAGTTATAATCTTCGGCCTCGCTAATTTTGGTTTCGCCTTCGACAAAATACTTGCCGTAATTCAAATCCCGTGCATCTGCCGGCACGCGAAAATACTGACCGCGGTCCTCGGCAATGGCTTTTTCCTCGCGCGTGAGCAGCGTTTCATGCAATTTTTCGCCGTGCCTCGTACCTATGACCCTTATTTCCGTATTCGAACGAAACAGCTCTACCAGGGCCTTGGCCAGCGTCTCAATCGTAGCGGCCGGCGCCTTTTGCACAAAGCGGTCACCCTGATTGCCGTGTTGATAGGCATATAGCACCAAATCAACGGCATCGTCCAACGACATCATAAAGCGGGTCATATTGGGATCGGTGATTGTGATTGGCTTTTGTTCAAAAATCTGCGACATGAATAATGGAATAACCGAGCCGCGCGATCCCATGACATTGCCATAGCGCGTGC
>CAYSNA010000669.1:0-2580 GCA_964432185.1 uncultured Cytophagia bacterium | reverse complement strand
GACTCCACCTTTGCGGCCCAATTCCGCGCTGCCTTTGATGATGAGAAATTTTATGTCACTGTTCAGGTGACGGATGATGTGCTCGCTGATAACGCAAATCAGGATCAAAGCGATTACATCGACCTGCTGTTTGACATGGGCAACGAAGACAACACGACGAATGAGTTTGGCGTAGGCTGGTCGAATTATGATGAAAACGACTGGCAGATTAAATTCCGCCGTGGTCAGCCCACCTGGATCGAAGTCTGGACCGATGGTGACGGCAATTCGATGAATGGTTTGCCGATTGATCTCGCTCAAGTTGATTTCATCATCAACGACAAAGGCGCCACCTGGGTGCTGGAAGCGGCGATCCCCTGGGCTATTTTGATGCCCGGATTCACACCGGCGGATGGTCTGGAATTTGGTTTTGACATCAATGTTGGCGACGCCGATTCCGATGCTGGACGTAATGGTCGCGTGGGTTGGCGCGCCATGAAGGACACTTACAAAAGTCCGGACTTGTTCGGTACGGTCACCATGGTCGCCACGCACACGGTTGTTACGGGATTGACTGTTGATTTTGAAAACGGCGTTTCGGATAACTGGATGATCGAGGCGCGTCCCGCTGCGGTGTCGCCCATCTATCAACTCGATACGGTTGAAGACGGCGGCAGTTCGGCCATGCATATTGTTGTCGATAAAACCGGTGGATTGGCCACACCTCCCGGCGATTTTCGCTGGACAGCCCTGCGTTATTACATGGACACCGCGACGCTCGCGGATATGAGCGACTATCCTTTTGCCTCTTTGCGCGTCAAATCCGATACCGAGTTTACCCTGCAACTGGGCGCTACGCCGCTGAATTTGTTCGGCAATCCGTGCGGCGTCAATATGACCGTGGCCGGTGACGGCGAGTGGCACGATTACGAATACGATTTTTCCGCCATCTTTGAAAGTCAATTGGCAGAACCCGGAACCGTTTATATGCTGTTCGTCAACTTTAATCCCGGCGCTTCCGATTTGAAAGCGGAAGTCTGGCTGGATGATTTAAAACTTGGCGACCAGGCTGTGATGACCGGACTCGAAACCGCTTCGGCTGTGCCGACGGTGTTCTCGCCGTCACAAAATTATCCGAATCCGTTCAACCCGAGAACAACCATCACTTATGCGCTGCCGAAGGCCTCGGACGTTAGTCTGGTAATTTATGACATCAACGGCCGAATGGTGCAAAAGCTCATCGACACCAAAGTAAAAGAAGGTTTGCACAAAGTGGTGTGGGATGGTAAAAACAACGCCGGTGTCAAAGTTGCCTCGGGCATCTATTTCTACCGCCTCACGGCTGGTGATTTTGTCGACGCAAAACGTATGTTGCTGATCAAATAAACAAAGCCAGGTTGCGAAAAAGAAAAGCGACCTGTCATTCTTCAAGTTAAACGATAGGAAAGACAAAATCAACCGACGCCATTCACATTATGTGATTTTTATTTTGATCTTGTCTTTCCCTTTTTTATGCTGTGCGATGGAAAGCTCCAAGAGGCTGATATGGCTCAAACGTGGTGACCTTGAACTGGCCGTCCTGCCGGCTGTCGGCGGCCGCGTTGTCTATCTCGGGCTGCACGGGCACGGCAATATTCTCAAAGCGGACAGCCGTTTGTGGGATGAACATCCATCGCAAAAACCGGGCATGGATATGGTGCAGGATTACAAACCCTACTGGGGACATATGGTCTGGCCCAGTCCGATGGACGAGTGGTGGCAGCACCAGGATCTTTATCCGGAGAAAAAGAACAACAATGACCGCTGGCCGCCCGATCCGTATTTGATTTATGGCGATTACGGCGTCGAGTTTGATAACGATCATATAAAACTGGTCAGTCCGAAAAGTCCCATAACCGGACTGCAATTTACGCATGATATCAAAGTGCTGGCGGATAATCAGGTGCGATTCAGCATCCGTGCACAAAATGTGTCGACGGATACTTTGTTTTGGGGCATCTGGACAAACATGCAACTGCCCGGCAACAGCATCTGTTATGTGCCCGTGACCGGGGCGGATACGCTGTGGTTCAAAAAGAATAGAACGGCGGACCAGGATACCATTCCATATCTCGTGGAGAATGGGTATTTTTCTTTCCGACCGGATGATGTTGGAACAGGTAAATCATCCTACATGACCAAGGCCTGTATTTTTCCGGCTGAACCGTGGATGGCCGCGTTTAACACGAATCAAATGATTTTAATCGAATGTCCGCGTCTGCCGCGAGAGCGCATTCATACATCGCAGGCCCAAATTGAAATTTTTAATCTGCTCACACCGGGACGCCCGGATGATCTTTTAGAGCTGGAAACGCATTCGCCTTACGAAAAATTGGCGCCCGGCCAGTCAACGGAAACCGTGTTGAGGTGGAGGCTGTATGCGTATTCGGGAGAATCAGATCGACGTGATCAGATTTTATATCTAAAATCCATGGACTGGAAATGATGACAAAAGTACGATTGAATCTCAATAAAAAACATGACACAGAGCCACACGGAGAAACTTGGAGATACACTGAGAATAAATCTCCGTGAATCTCTGTGTTTCTCCGTGCACCTCTG
>CAYSNA010000668.1:0-2580 GCA_964432185.1 uncultured Cytophagia bacterium | reverse complement strand
CAATTCGTCCTAAAATGGGCGTAAAAACATCGGTGTCATAATTCGACGCTTTTTTCTGCATGACCGCCACAATGCGCTCAAAACCGGCGCCGGTGTCCACGTGCTTGGCCGGCAGCGGATGCAGCGCGCCGCTATCATCACGATTGTATTGAATGAACACCAGGTTCCACAGCTCGATAAAACGCGCGCACCCGGCGTTGACTTGACAAACATGATCGGGATCGGTCGAATCGCAATAGCCTTCGCCGCGGTCAATATGGATTTCCGAGCACGGTCCGCATGGCCCGGTATCGCCCATCTCCCAGAAATTATCTTTTTTATCAAACGCCAAAATGTGCGTCGGATCGATGTCCGTTTGACGTGCCCAGAATTCTCCTGCTTCATCATCGCGCGGCACGCCATCCTGTTCATCGCCCTTGAAAATTGTCGCGTATAATCGGTCTTTGGGCAGCTTCCACACCCCGGTCAATAATTCCCAGGCCCATTCAATAGCTTCTTTTTTAAAATAGTTGCCAAAGGACCAGTTGCCGAGCATTTCAAAAAAAGTGTGATGATAGGTATCGCGGCCGACTTGTTCAAGGTCATTATGTTTTCCGGACACGCGGATGCATTTTTGCGAATCGGCAATACGCGGATGCGATACTTTGCGCGTGCCGAGGAAAATATCTTTGAATTGATTCATGCCGGCATTGGTGAACAGCAGGGTGGGATCATCCTGCGGCACCACCGGCGCACTCGGTACAATATGATGTTCCTTGCTCTTAAAAAAATCTAAAAATGATTGTCGTAACTCGTTCGATGTCATGATGACGTTCGTATCCTTTGTTGCTTGTCGATAAAAATACGGAAATTGAACAGATTATTTTGAGTGAGAAGGAGGTTGTTGTGGAACATAGATACGACTAACCAAACGTCCTCACAAATTTTAATCAGTCAATGTACAAAAAAATAAATTTTTATCCAATGCCTGATGCATTTCGATATACAAATCGAAATCTTTCCATACCGCCAAAAGCGTTGAGATGCGTTTTTGATCCATAGGGCTAGCTGGCGGTAAAATCGTCCAGCTCGTCCCAGTGTTCAATGACATCTTTGACGATCTCCCAGCTAAAGCCGCGGCGCAATAAAAAATCCGATACCCGTTTTTGCGCTTTTTCCTCATCCAGTCGGATTTGCTTTTTTTTATTTTTGGCGGCGGCCTGGCGCGCGACGTTCTCTTCACTCGTCTCCGAATAGACGGTGTCGATAGCGCGTTGGATATCCGGCTCGCTGATGCCTTTTTGCCGCAACTCCTGCTGTAATAAAAAACGCCCGCACGGTTTGGTGATCATACGGTTCCTGGCAAACATTATGGCAAATTCGGCATCGTTTATTAACTTTAGACGGATGAGATCGCGTATCACTCGATCAATGCCTGCTTGTTCAAAGCCGGCCTGTTTGAGGCGGTCGACCAATTCCTTTTGACTGCGCGGTCGAGCGGCCAGCAAGCGATAGGCTTTTTCTTTCGCCGCCCGCTCGCCTTCAAGCTGCACAATGGACTGGACCTGCGCCTCGGTCAGCACATCACCCTTGGCAATGCCGGACTTGAGCAGCACATCCTGATGGATGCCAAGAGCAAACTCGCCATCCAAAAAAATGGAGAAACGATCTTTTCGTTTCTCCTGAATTTGAATATCTGTAATTGTTCGAGTTTCAGCCATTCGGGGTGAACTATTATATGTCATGTGAAAACATGAAAAACAACCAAATGTGGTCGAGGCGTTCTCGGTTTCGGGTCAATCGTGACATTGTCGGCCTATTCTTCTGGTGCCTCGGGTATCTCTACTTTGGGCTCTTCACCCGGCAGCAAGAGCAGCTGGCGCCGGACTTTGAGTTCAATATCGGCCATCATTTCTGGATTTTGCTCGAGGAACTTTTTAACGTTTTCGCGACCCTGGCCAAGACGTTCATCGCCATAAGAGAACCAGGTGCCGGCTTTATCGATGATATTGGCGTTGACGGCGAGATCGAGCAAATCGCCAGTTTTGGAAATGCCCTTGCCGTAGATGATGTCAAATTGCACTTCTTTGAACGGCGGCGCCACCTTGTTCTTCACCACTTTGACTTTAGTGCGGTTGCCGATGACATCCTCGCCGTCTTTGATGGAAGCGACGCGGCGAATATCCAAACGGATCGAAGCATAAAATTTAAGCGCGCGGCCGCCGGTGGTCGTTTCCGGGCTGCCGAACATAACGCCGATTTTTTCGCGGATCTGATTGATGAAAATGACCGAACATTTCGATTTGCTGATCGCAGCGGTCAGTTTGCGCATGGCCTGCGACATGAGCCGGGCCTGCAAACCCATTTGTGCGTCGCCCATGTCGCCTTCGATTTCAGCGCGGGGGACCAGGGCGGCGACCGAGTCCACCACCACGGCATCAATGGCGCCGCTGCGCACAAGAGTTTCGGTGATTTCCAGCGCCTGTTCGCCGGTGTCAGGTTGCGAGATCAACAGATTGTCCGTATCGACGCCAAGTTTCTTTGCGTAAACTGCATCAAGCGCATGTTCGGCATCAACGAATGCGGCCAGACCACCCAATT
>CAYSNA010000667.1:0-2581 GCA_964432185.1 uncultured Cytophagia bacterium | reverse complement strand
CATTGCGTACGACGCCACCAACGTCCACAACCGCGCCGACCATTTGTGGGGCGTGCGCACCAAAGTTGAGCTCACCAGCTTTGAAGGGTCCTCCGTGCCGTTTGAAGGCGTTTTGCTGGAATGGCACACCTCGCACGAGGACGGCAACGTTGGTTTTGATGTGCTGCGCAGTGCCTCGAAAAACGGTGAGTTTGAAAAAATCACCGCCACACTCATTCAAAGTGAATCCGGCAGCTACGCCTTTACCGATACCACTGCGGCGGCCGGTTATACCTATTTTTACAAACTGGAAGATATGGATCTCGGCGGCCAGCGTTCTCAAAGCGAAGCCATTTTGGTGACGGTGGATATCCCGAAAGATTTTATGCTGCTGCAAAATTATCCAAATCCCTTTAATCCCAAAACGACGATTCGTTTCCAGTTGCCGACATCCGTGCCGGTGAAAGTGGTCATTTTCAATATCAACGGCCAGGAAGTGAAAACATTGATTGACGATCGCAAGGACGCGGGCTATTACGAAATCCGCTGGACCGGCCAGAACAATGCCGGACTGCAGGTCAGCTCCGGCGTCTACTATTATCGCATTCAAGCCGATGATTTTACCGCAACGAAAAAGATGTTGTTGATTCGATAAAATTCCCTCCCTCCACAAAAGACTGCCCGTTTTATGCGGGTGGTCTTTTTTATGGGAATAACAACCAGTCCCTACCGGTTAAAAAAGGCAACATTTCAATCCTCCAAATTGAAAGAATACGACAAGATTGGCCGCTGAACAAGCGGCCTTTTTTGTTTTCCGGGATTTTATCCTTGCAGATGAATAATTTAATCACTATCCTAACCGCCAATTTTAGAGTCATCTATTTTAACGCAGAGGGATTTAACTTTTTAATATCAAGCATTCTGGAAATGCGATGTTCATTTTTTGGTTGATCTTAATAGAATGACCTCCGCGCATTCTGAACGGCTTTGCGTTAATTATTATCCATCACAAAAATCAAAATACAACCTATGCCATTTATCGGTGAAATCGCCGCGCTGACCGCGGCTTTTTTTTGGGGATTTGGCGCGCTGCTGTTCGAGAGCGCCGGTACGCGCATCGGCGCGTTTCAAACCAATTTATTGCGCATTTTGCTCGCCTGTCTTTTCCTCAGCATGACGCTCTATTTTCAGTCCGGTTTATTTTTCCCGTTACACGCCACCATGCACAATCAGTTCTGGCTCGGACTCAGCGGACTAGTCGGCCTGGCCATTGGCGATGGCGCGCTGTTTTATGCCATCGTCATTCTCGGACCGCGCCTGTCCACACTCTTGTTGTCCATGGCGCCGCCAATCACCACACTCGTCGCCTGGCTCTTTCTTGGTGAAACCTTGAGTCAAATGGCCGTTTTCGGCATCAGCATCACCTTTGCGGCGATCATTTGGGTCGTCTCGGAAAAACACGGCGGCGAGCACATCCGCGGTTCCAAAACGGTCGGAGTTGTTCTCGGCTTTGTTGCCGCGGCCGGGCAGGGACTCGGCGTCATTCTCGCCAAAATCGGTTTGAGTGACGGACTCGATTCGCTGTCCGCCACGCTGCTGCGCATGATTCCCGCCGCCGTCGCCTTGTGGGGCGTCGCGTTGGTCACGCGGCATGCCAAATCGGCCATTGTCTCGATGCGCGATAAAACCTCGGCGCTCATCATTCTCGGCGGCGCGGTGTTCGGGCCGTATATCGGCGTGTGGCTCTCCATTGTGGCGGTTAAATACACCGAAGCCGGCATCGCCTCCACCCTGCTCTCCACCGTGCCGATTTTGATCATCCCCATGGAATATGTCGTACATCGGCGAAAACCGTCTTTGCGGGCGGTTATTGGCACCGTGCTGGCCGTGGCGGGTATTGCATTGATTTTCTTGCGGTGATAGTTCTTGATTAATTCAGTCTTATTTTTTAAGTTTTTTTGACAAAGATGGGGCTGTTCTGATGCCGAAGATATTCGAATATTTGGGGATCATTATCTTTTTCTATCCCAATGAACATGAACCCGTACACGTCCATGCGTCCAAAGGAGAATACGAATCAAGAGCTGAAATTGAAATAATTGATAGTAAAATCACAAATATAATTATTAAAAACGTTCGAGGGCGGGAGCCATTAAAGGGATCGGACTTGGACAATTTAAAGATATTTTTAGATTCATATGGTGAAATAATAGTACAAAAGTGGATCGATTATTTTGTTTTGCATAAAAGTTTGTCCTGTGAAATCATTCGCAAACGAATCAAATGAAAATAAAAGAAGAACATATTTTTTACCAAGATGGAATCATTAAAATTATCAAGGCCTCCTACCGTGGTGACTTTAAAATCGACATTACGTTTAGCAATAATAAGCGCCAGACTGTTGATTTCAAGCCCTTTCTTTTATCACATAAACACCCCGACATTCAAAAGTATCGGGATGAAAAACTTTTTGCTTCGTTTTCAATTGTCAACGGTAATCTCAACTGGAATGATTTTGACATGATCTTTCCCATTTCTGATTTAATGAATGATCAGCTCGTAAAAAGTTAGACTACAAGTCATCGCGAGGAGCGGAGCGACG
>CAYSNA010000666.1:0-2581 GCA_964432185.1 uncultured Cytophagia bacterium | reverse complement strand
ATCCGTCTGATCCGTTAAATCCGCGTTCTATCCACAATGTGTCCGGTATTGACAAGCAGAATAATGTGATAATTATTTTCTCTTAGAAACGAACTGCTCAATGGCTCATTTCATCATTGTGGAATAGATAGCATTCACGTTTTGTTTTTAGGAATGGCGTAACTTTTAATTAAAGCGTAATTGAGAGAAATCAGGTTTCCCCAACCTGAAGCAACATCAGCGCGGCACCTCGAACATTTGAGAGTGGAGGTCCTGTTATGGAGTCCAAGAAATTGGTCAGGGCGACAGTAGTGCTGTTTCTAATGGTACTCCTTGTTGTTCTGTCCCCGACCGCATTATTTTCCCAATGTAATTATCCAAACTATGGGTCCGACATGACTGTTGATGGAGAGTATATGGATTGGAATTTGACGAACGACGAGTTCGCCACAATGTACAGATCAGGCATGTTTAGTACAAACCCTGACAATCACTTGTCAACCCTTTATCTGAGGTACGACTGCGAGGCCGGGCTTATGTACGTTTTAGTACTGGTCAAAAATTATCCGGAGGATAAACTTCTTGCTGAAACTACAGATGAAATATGGATAAAAATTGATGGTAAGAAGGTAAATCTTTCATATACTTTTGTCGGTCTTGAGGAGGACGGACTACAAGTACTAGACAACGGCATACCTGTCGTGTTAGATGTCGCTGAAGGTTGGGAAGGGTCATTTCCTCTGAGTGAGGGTCAATTTGTCAACTTTCAAGCTCACAGCAATGTATGGGATCAAAGTAAATATTTAACTGAAGGTTATTCCGGGGGAAACAATACTTCTGCCAATGTACCTTTGACACTTTGTATTATTTGCGATCCCATCGGCGTTGAGCTGCAGTCATTTAGTGCGACAACGACCGATGATGGTGTGTTTGTCGAATGGAGTGTTGCGAGTGAAATTAACCACGCCGGTTATAACGTTTATCGCGCGTCCGCGGCTGATGGCGAGTATTTTCGGATTAACGACACGATGATCGGTCTTGATCCGGGTTCATCATCGTTAGAAGAAAAACGCTACGAGTATCTTGATGCCGATGCTCGTGCGCTGCCGGTCTACTATAAACTGGAAGACATCAGCCTGGATGGTCAGCACGAATGGTTTGGCCCGGTGCAGGCGAGCGTGGCGTCGGATGTACAAGGCGCAACGGTAAAGCCGCTTGAATTTGATCTGACAGAGAACTATCCGAATCCGTTCAATCCGACAACGACGATTGGATTTTCATTACCAGTAAAATCGGAAATGCGACTTGAAATTTATGATATCAAGGGCACACGGATTCGAACGCTGGTGAACGGGGAACATTTGGCCGGCATCTTTGATGTGACGTGGGACGGCAGAAATGACGTCGGTGAGTATGTGACGAGCGGCATTTACCTGTACCGCATGTCGGCTGGAGACTTTACCAAAACAGGTCGCATGACATTGCTAAAATAAATGAACCCCGAAACCTCTCTCGGTTCATCTCGGGGCGCCGGTTCCCTCTCACAATCGGCGCCCTTTTTATTTTCGAGAAATCGAGCCATTCTTGTTTTTAAAATAAAAGCGTGCCGCCCTATCCATTGGGATAAAAAACATCGGCGCATTTTGTTGTAAATGGCGCATGAAAAAAGGTTTAGCGCAGCAGGTTGAGCTTCAAGTTTTCCTTAAATCCCTCGGCTTTCATTTCAAGTATATAAATTCCGGAACCAACAGCGAGGCCGGAATCGTTTGTACCATCCCACGTTAAAAAATACTTGCCGGCTGGACATTCTTCGTTCACAAGAGTTTTGATGGTTTGACCGCGAAGATTATAGATGCGGATCAAAAGCTCACAATCACGGGGACAATAGCATGACATGGTTGTTGAGACATTAAAAGGATTGGGATGGTTTTGCCAAAGGGAAAAAGTCGATGGGCTGGCCAGATAAACATGGATTGTTTTCGAAAAGCACATTGCACCATTCAGATCAACTTGTTTAAGCCGATAGTCATATTGTCCTGGTCTCAACTTTTCATCATGATAAAAATATGTATGCGAGTTTGTCGTTGTGCCCTGCCCTTTTATAAAACCGATGTCGGTGAATGATTGTCCGTCCATGCTTCGCTGCAGAAAAAATCCATAGTTCGTCGTTTCGGACAATGTTACCCAGGACAGCGCGACGCTGTTCTGCAGCACCGCAGCCGTAAATGAGGCCAGTTCGACAGGCACAACAAATTGAGCGGCTCCTCCCCCATACGCGCCCATGTCATTTCGCAATGATCCGCTCGCAGGCCATAACGCGAACCCAGGATGATCCGGATCTTCCGAATCATTATAAATTGATCCCGGATTGCCCGCATCAATACACGGCGAATCATGGTGCAATAGATAGTAAAACGGTTCAGCGTGCGTAAACTGCGGCGCATCGGATATATTTCCGGCGCTCCACACAATTGTGTTTTGTTGATACGGATATCCAACGATGGGCCAGTGTTGATTCAGGTATGTCGTTTGAATATCAGAAAAGGAATATTCCATGGTATTTTTTTGATTCATGAAAATTTCCAGATTATCAATATCCGCC
>CAYSNA010000665.1:0-2592 GCA_964432185.1 uncultured Cytophagia bacterium | reverse complement strand
AACGGCGGCATGCCTTTAAAATCGAGACGGAAGGGCGAATCCAGCAAAAGCGGCTGCCCGTCTTTTTCCACCGAATAATACAGCCTCTCACCAACAGGATAGGGCTCGAGCTTTTCCTCGATCCCAACCGTGACCGCAATCCTGCCGTCCGGTGACGTGACAACGGCGGCTTGCACTACGACGGCACACCATAACATCAACCAAAAGAATGATTTTTTCATTGTGCTGCTCTCCTCGACAAAGAAATGTAAAAAAATGGTTTTGAACGTGGTTTAATTGGGGCACAACCAAGATATTAAAAAGCAGAGAAATATCAAAGCGGGGAATGACTTTTCATCGACAAATTGCAGCGACGATCCGTCAGTCCAAAACAATATCGATATGACGATTTTGCTCAAGGGTGACCGGAAAAATTTTGTCGCCAATTTCAACCGTATACGGCGAATCATACTCGGGCGTTTTTTCCCGAACAGAAAACTCGCGCAAACGAAATGTGGCCTGTCCAGTGGCATCGGTCTTTTTCTCCGCGACCTGCTGCCCATGTGAATTTTTTACCGTGATCGGCGTTTCCACGGCCGGGTCGCCCGTTGCTGTTTTGACGCACAGTGTCAAAGACCAAAAAACAGCATAGCTGTGCGGCTGATCAGTTTTATCGACGCCAAAGCGTGAATTGAAGAATTCATTCGAGTCGAAAATAATATTGTCGGCGACACAATCCCGGCGCTCTGCCCAGCCCAAACGAAATGGTTTTACCGATTCATTTGCATCCGGGGACAGGGTGATTGAATTGTGAGCAAACACAGCATTTGCCGCGCCGCCATAACGGGAGGCGATCCACGCGGCCGGCACATTTGTGCTGATACGATTGTTCTCCCACAAACCGCCATTTTTCGATCCGCCAATGTAGATGGCCGCGGCTTCGGCTTTCGAATTGGGCGCCGTGTGGTTGACGACAATGTCGTTGTCGTAAATGTGGGTGTCGCCGCCGCTGACGCTGTGAAAAAACGCCCAGGCCATGGGGATATAATCGGGGTATTCGGGATAATCTTTGCCGGTGATAAAGAATGTATTGTTGAAAATGTGATTGTTCGAACAGCCGTTTTCAGCGCCGGGAGCGGCGTCGTAATCCGCCACACGGATCGCGGTGGTGCTGTACTCCTCGTGGCCATACTCGCAGGTTGGCGGCGCCGCCTCGATGTGAAATTCGTTATCATAAATCCGAATATCTTTATGCCGAAAAATCTCGACGCCGGAACCGATCTCCGGTTTGAACATGTTGTGATGAATAGTTGATCCATCACCCATGGCCATGAGACAGTAATGATTGGTGACGGTTTGGTGGTTGACGAAAAGATTATCGTGTACATCCGAGTTTTTACCCATAATCGTCAGACATCCCTGGCCGCCAAAAAACTCGCTGTGGGAAACCGATGACGAATCCGGCCCGCGCAAAACGACTGCATGCTCGCTGACATGCCGGTTGATGATAAACGGCGTATCAATATCAAAACGACAATTGGTGAGTGTCGCGCTCGGCACATCCACGGCGTTGGTGTTGATGCCGCTGGATTCAATTTTCACGTTGTCCAAAATAATCTGCACATCGCCGGCTGTCGATTGAATGCCCCAGGACAACACACCCAGCGCGCCGCTTTTGATGACGCCGTTTTTAATGGTGATGCTTCCCGGACCACTGACGCGCGGAAAACCATCTTTAATTTTTTTCATCGAATCCGGTTTTGCAAAATCCCAAAACGCCGGGCGACGACCGTCGTACAAATCATCGTTGTGAGCGAATGGCAAAATATCGCCGACAATGCAAATGCCGACATCCATGGCTGGACGCAAATCGACATGATCGATGAGGCAGTCGGTTTCGGCGCGCACGCGCACCCGGTATTGTCCCGCCGGTTGGCCAAAAAGATGCGCGGTGACGAATCCGCCGCCAAGGCGCGGCGAGCGATTCAGCATCGGGCAGCTTTGCCTTGTCGAGTCGCCAATGGTTTGAAAACATTGAATGGATGCCCCATTTTGATCTTCAACAAATACACTCACCTTCATATCCCACGTGGCCACGCCGCACATGGCCATATAAGAACGGTCGGCGACGGGCAGTTTGATATAGGCGGAGACGATCTCCTCGCCCTGCTTTAATCTCAAGATATGCTTGCCAGTGAAAACGTGCACTTTGTCATCTTCAATCCTGGCATGCTGGGCACGAGATTTATCCCAGTGATTTAGGCCATCTTCAAAATCATAATTTGGAATGTTTTGATAGCCATCGGCAAAGGTGAGGGTGTAGCCGTTCAAATCGAGCGTGACATCTTTTGCGAGAAAGATCGGACTTGTAGGAGATGATACATCCTGCACAAGCTGATAGGTCGTCCCGGGACAATCGAACGCACCTGGAGCCGAAACCGCAACGGCATGTGCTGCCAACGGTTGTGGTTCAGTTGGTTTATAAGTGGCGTGCAGCGTCCTGGTTTGAACGCAGAGGCAACAGACCAGAATTAACACAACGGATCTTTTTTTCAATACATTAACCCATAGCGAGAATTTAAAGTGCGGTGACGCGGGGGCAATCACATAAAA
>CAYSNA010000664.1:0-2594 GCA_964432185.1 uncultured Cytophagia bacterium | reverse complement strand
GAAAAATCAAAAGACTCCCTCACCGAGGAAGAATTGGCCATTGCGCGGAACACCGCCATCTATTCCGAAGAATCGCTGGTAGGGTATCGCTGGTTCGATACAAAAAATCTGCCGGTCAAATATCCGTTCGGCTACGGCCTCACCTATACGACGTTTGAATACAGCGCCCTGAAATCCAATAAAGAAAAATATGGCCAAGATGATGTCATCAAAATATCGTTCGAGTTGAAAAATACCGGCTCCGTGACCGCCGATGAAGTTGTGCAAGCCTATGTGCACCGGATCAATCCATCGGTCGAATGGCCGCATAAAGAGCTCAAAGCCTTTTCGCGCGTGCCGCTCAATCCGGACGAAAGTAAAGTTGTGGCACTGGAGATTCCGGTGAAAAATCTGCAATACTGGAATGAAGCCACACAAACATGGGAAAATGATCTGTGTGATATCGAACTGCTGGTTGGCGCTTCTGCCGGTGATATCAAACTGAAAAAAGAGATCGCGCTCAAGTGATGACTTTTTTGATATCACACTGAAGCAATTTTATTTTTGGACGGCTCATGCGCCTTGCGTGAAACGGCGCATGGGCAAAGGTCCAGATTTGTAACCGGTCGACATCGTATCTGCAGGGCCAAACAAAATTCTTCATTGGGGCTTGATTTATTAAATATCTCTCGTTATGTTAAAACTAACGGTTCAAGAAGTGTCATCATTGCGCACACCGGTCATAAATGCAATTTATAAAGTGATCAAGCATAATCCATTATTCAAATCAACGTTATAAAAGGAGGACAATGATGTCTAAAAAGTTACAAACCTTGTGTGTTTTATGTCTGGCTTTGGTGACAGTTGCCTCGGCCAATCTGTTGGTTCACTACACGTTCGATGAAACCTCCGGTGCAGTCGCTACAGATGCCAGCGGCAACGGCTACGACGGCACAATAAACGGCACCACAACCTGGGTCGCCGGTTATGTGGATGGCGCGTTAGAGTTTACCGGAGACAGCAATGTGGAAATTCCCGCTGCAAGCATGGAATTGTATTCTGATGTTGGCTCGGTTGCCTTTTGGATGAAAGCTGATGTTCCAACCAGCATCTATACGATGTTTTGGGGCGGTGATAATACCACCGGTACCGGATTTGGCCCCGAGAACGAGATGCACGTACATCTCGAGTCAGCCGTGACTGATATTTGGGCAGGCGGCGAGCTCTCGTTCTTTGCCATTGCCGAACCAAGCGTGCACCTTTTTTCGGATCCGGCCAAAGGAACGAATCCGGCCACCCCACCGGCCAGTCCTATCCTGATGGGCGACCTGGAATGGCATCATGTTGCAGCCGTCTGGAGTGATGGTGACAGCAAGATGAGGTTGTACATCGATGGCGAGATCGTGACAGAAGCGGATTACGTCTCGACCGGCTACCCGCTGAACGTAATGTTTCTGGGACAGATGGGTAGCGGCAACCGCAAGTTTATTGGTTCGCTCGACGACGTCCGCATTTACTCGAACGCATTGACGGACCAGGAAGTGCTTGACATCGCCGTGAATCCGTCCGTCGTGAACAGTTCTCAAACAAATCCACGAGACTTTACGCTACATCAAAACTATCCCAATCCTTTCAATCCAACAACCACAATTAGCTACCATGTGGAGAAAAATAGTGACGTAATGTTGGCCATTTACAATCAGAATGGTCAAAAGATTTGTACGTTGGTGCAGGAAAGCCAGGGATTTGGTTTTCACTCGGTTCATTGGGATGGACGCGATGATGTCGGACAACAGCAGAGCTCCGGCGTTTATCTCTATCGTTTGCGCGTAAACGATCAGGTACAAACGCGAAAGCTGATGTTGATAAAATAGATGAATGCATCGGCGACTCGTTCACCACAAGTGTTCAAATGATGGAGGGGAAAAGAAAGCGCAAAATTATCCTCTCCTCATTTGAAGCAAATTTTAAGAAATTTTCACTTTGATGAGACGGAGCAGTTCCCCTCCTGTCAATCGACTAAAGCGCGATTTTTATTTACCAAACGAGACGGCCCGCTCTGCGATAAATTATTCAGTTGAACACAAGATTTCTCCGCGATCAGTCGAGGAATCAAAAAAATCCATATCATCCACTTTGAGTTTATGATGAAAATACGACTCTTTGTTATCGCCATTCTCACGTTCATCTTTTCTCCCATTCATGCCGAGGAGACGGAACGCGTCTATTTCACAAATGGGTTCAAGATCGGCGAGGTCACGGACAGCTCAATTGTAGTCTGGACGAGATTGTGCAAGACTCCCGAGCCGGCGCCGATCAGACATGAGCGAAAAGAGCCGCCGTTTAAAAGCCCGTTGGACTTTGACAATGACATGCCAGCGGACGAGATGGACGGCGCTGTCGCCGGTGTGTTTGGCGAGGTGCAGATTACCATCCAGGCCGCGGATACCATTTTTAGGTCCGAGTGGCAGCCGGTTTCATCCTACAGAGATTATACGTTGAAAAAACAGATCTCCGGCTTGAAAGCGAACGAAACCTATCACATTATTCTTGAGGGTCGAAGGCGCGAAAACTCGCCTGTCGCGCACATCTCCGGCGAATTTCAAACTGCTCCC
>CAYSNA010000663.1:0-2598 GCA_964432185.1 uncultured Cytophagia bacterium | reverse complement strand
AAGAAAAACTTGGTGAAATGATAGAACTGCTTCGAGCTGGCAAACTGGAGACTGCAGACCGGAGTCCGGAAAAGCGTGACGATGGGAGCTTTCAGCTATCGGCGTTCAGCAGAAAAATGTCGCCCAGCATGCGGAATAAAATTATTATAATCATTTGACAGGTTTGGTTTTAGCAGAAACCGATCAGAGCCGAATCGCAATTGGTCAGCGTTGGTTCGGATTCGGATCCAAGCCGGAAGGGTTTGGTGTAGAGTTCGAATGATGTCGATTTACAGAAGTACGTTTTTCATCGAAAATTGAACGATTTACATATTATGGCGTTCAAACAAGCAAGTGATGATTTTTTTGAAGTATAGATACAAGAAAAGAGCACACCCTGAAAATAGAAAAATTGATTGATTTTATGAGGTGAAATTAGTAATATAGTCAGCTAATAACCGCGCAAAAGTGAGAGAAATATTTTATGATATTTTTATGACTTTATGAGCAAAAATATTCAAAACGACCAAAAACGTGCAAAGTAAAGCAATTAACAAAAGGACATAAACTACATAATTTCATATTTTTAAACATTCGCGCCCATAGCTCAGTTGGATAGAGCAACGGACTTCTAATCCGTAGGTCGAAGGTTCGAATCCTTCTGGGCGTGCTAATAAAAACAAGAACTTGAAAGCCCTTAACTAAAGGGCTTTTTTAGTTTTTATTTACCAGGTTGCCAATATTCGCCCAAATCGTGCAAGTTTTTTAACCCGAGTTCACCTCTGAGGAAAAAAGAAAAGGGCTTTTTATTAGACTTAGGTCCTTTTTTAGGTTAAAATCACCTTAGGGGTCACTACAGATTTTCTTTTCTCAATTTCTATTGAATTATGACCCATTATTTAGTCATAGACACAATTCATTCAGTAATTTACAGGAATTACTTTGTAAGATGCAAGTTTTAAAAAAATGGGGCACTACAACGCAAATATCTATCAAAATATTGGATTTATCGCTGATTTTACCTGATTTCTCGCCTTTGTTCAGAAATCTGTGGTGAATTTGGGTTAAAATAAAAGGGGAAATTGGGATAGGGAGAATGGAAAAAGGAGAAAGTGCGAGATGGCAAAAGGAGGATGGATAGATAGTGATTGCAAAAACCTGATAGGAGGCCGCATGTCCTGTGCGGTCGCAGATTACCAGGTTGAGAATGGGAGTAGTCGATTTATCACCATTCTACCGGCATAGGAAGCGAGTCGACGGCAGTATTTACTTTTAGCATGTGTTGAGCACCATTGATTCGGACATTCTGTAATTTTAAATCAACCGGTTGAAACACATGCAATGGGCATTGTGCTTCATATATGGCAATATTTTTGAGATGAATATTGTCGAGATGCGCGCCTGGCGCGCTGGTGACATAAATGCCGAAAACATCGGCTTTTTTGCACAAGACATCCTCGATAAAAATATTTCTGAATATTGGCGGGTGATACTGCGTGCCTTCATTTTTATAATTGCTTTCGAAACGTATGCACGCTGACAGGGCACGTTCGACAGTGATATTTCGAATGTGGACATTTTCGATAATGCCGCCGCGATCAAAATTGGACTTGAAGTATATCGCTGAACCCGCCTCGTACACAGAACAATCCTCTATGTAAATATTTCTCACACCAGCGGACATTTCACTGCCAAAACAGATTCCATTCGCTTTGGAGCGCATTATACAGTTTCGCACAATAACACTCTCGGTGGATTGGCCAATGCGCCAGCCGTCCTGATCGCGGCCGGATTTGATGGCGACGGCATCGTCGCCGGTTTCAAAAATGCAGTTTTCGATGAGTACGTTGACACAGCCGTCGGGATTGCAGCCATCATTATTGGGATTCCAGCTTTGGACATGCACATTGCGGACCGTCACATTCGTACTCAACGTTGGATGAATGACCCAGAACGGCGAATCCAGAATAGTAGGGCCGTCAATCAACACATTGTTACAGCCGTAGGTTTGAATCATGCTGGGGCGCAGCCAGTGTCCCGGACCCCAAAAGCGTTCATACACCGGAACGCCCATCGTGCCCATGGCGCGTACTTGCTGTTGTGCCACTTTTTGCAGCGATCTCCAGGTGGCAAAGGTTTTGGCGGCGTTGCCGTTGATGATCCCATTACCGGTAATGGCCACGTTTGTCGCTTGATAGGCATAAATGAACGGTGAATAATTGTAAACCTCAACACCTTCCCAGCGCGTGAGGACAAGCGGGAGATAATCATCCGGATTTTCACTGAATCGGATGATGGCGTTTTAAGAGAGAATAAAATGAACATTACTTTTCAAGTGAATGGGGCCGTCGAGAAAAAAATGGCCATCAGGAACGATAACTCGGCCGCCGCCCTGGGCATTGCATGTATTAATCGCGGTCTGAAATGCCTCACAATTACCGCTAATCGAATCACCCACAGAGCCGTAATCGGTGACAAAATAATTGCGATCCGGAAACGTCGGGAGGACGATGGCCTCAAGGATATCCGGCACATTGTGCCAGCCAACACTGATTCGCAGCGGCGGCGAGCACTTTATCAACGAGAGACAAAACAGCAAAACGATCATTGAGCTGATTC
>CAYSNA010000662.1:0-2602 GCA_964432185.1 uncultured Cytophagia bacterium | reverse complement strand
GACCTTTGAACTCATCGAACTTTTCTGTTTAAAATCCCTTGTTCAAAAAATAAAATACCTCGTTCCAGCGAAGTTCTTTTTTGAACTCGGGGATAGCCGTATTCTCATCAATGGTCACCATTTCAATGTCGGCAATATCGGCGAAATCCTGCATGTGTTCCGTACTCAGCGCCATGCTGAATCCGGTATGATGCGCGCCACCGGCATGAATCCAGGCGCCCGCGGCGATTTCAAGATTCGGTTTTGGCACCCAGACAACACGCGCCACCGGCAGGTTCGGCAAGGCTTCTTTCGGATTCACGACATCAACCTCGTTGACCAACATGCGGAAACGGTTGCCCATGTCAATGATCGAGGCGTTCAAACCGGGACCACCAGCGACATCAAAAACCAGTCGCGCCGGATCGGCCTTGCCGCCAATACCCAATGGATGCACTTCGAGAGACGCCTGGCCATCAGCGATGGATGAGCAGACCTCAAGCATGTGCGCGCCGAGCACCATGGGACCCGCGGGATCGAGATGGTAGGTGTAATCTTCCATAAACGATGTGCCGCCTTGGAGACCGGCGGACATGACTTTCATGGCGCGAACCAGCGCCGATGTTTTCCAGTCACCTTCGGCGCCAAAGCCGTAGCCATCCGCCATGAGACGTTGAACGGCGAGGCCGGGTAGTTGGGTCAAACCGTGCAGGTCCTCAAACGTTGTTGTGAAGGCATTGAAGCCGCCATCCTGCAAAAACGTACGCATACCGATTTCAATTTTTGCCGCTTCTTTCAAGCCGCCCATCAACGCGGCATTGCTATCCAGACCGGCCGGCATTTTATAGGTGTCTTTGTATTCGGTAATCAACTTTTGGATTTCTGCATCGCTCACCCGGTTCACGACTGCGACCAGGTCGCCGATGCCGTAGCCGTTCACCGAATAACCGAATTTAATTTGCGCTTCAACTTTATCGCCCTCGGTCACGGCGACTTCGCGCATGTTGTCGCCAAATCGCGCCACCTTGCCGCCCTGCCAATCCGCCCATGCGACGGCCGCGCGCATCCAAATGGCGAGTTTCTTTTGCACGTTTTCATCCTGCCAGAAACCGACGACCACTTTGCGGTTGATGCGCAGACGCGTACCGATAAAGCCAAACTCGCGGCCGCCGTGCGCGGACTGGTTCAGGTTCATAAAATCCATGTCGATCTTGGCCCACGGAATGTCACGGTTATATTGCGTGTGCAGATGCACGAACGGTTTCTGCAAAATGTTCAATCCGGCGATCCACATTTTGGCGGGCGAAAACGTATGCATCCAGGTGATGAGACCGATACAGTTGGGATCGGAATTGGCGCTGATGGCCAGTTGGGAAATGGCATCCGGTGTGGTCAGAACGGGTTTGAAAACCACATCGATGGGAATGTGCGGAGACGCGGATAGGGCTTTGGCAATTTGCTGGGAATGCTCGGCGACCTGGCGCAAGGTCTCATCCCCATATAAATGCTGGCTGCCGGTCACAAACCAGACTTGGAATTTTTTTGGATCGATGTTCATGCATCAACTCCTTTATCGTTAATATTGAAATCTCAAGGCGCGCTGGCAAAATATAAATTTCTGCAGCAAAACCAAAGTTCAATTTTTGATTTGTTTGCTCCTTGTAATGTCTTGACAGTTTTCCTTTTTCTCTTTATTATCATGGCGTATTTGTGCACTCTTTAGAAAAAGGAATGAGAAATGAAAAAAGTAAATCGACGCCAGTTTCTTGGCGCTACGACTGCTGCAACGGTTTTCACAATTGTACCGCGTCATGTCCTTGGTGGAGCTGGATACAAAGCACCGAGTGATACATTGAACATCGCCGGTATCGGCGTTGGCGGCATGGGGGCAGCCGATCTGCAGGAAATGGAAAACGAAAATATTGTCGCCCTCTGCGATGTGGATTGGGATAATGCAGCCAAGACATTTCAGCACTATCCCCAAGCCAAGCGCTACAAAGATTTTCGCATTATGCTGGAGAAGCAAAAAGATATTGATGCGGTTGTCGTCGCCACGCCGGATCATATGCACGCGCCCATCAGTTTGGCGGCGATCCAGGCGGGCAAACATGTGTACACGGAAAAACCGTTGACGCATACGATCAAAGAAGCGCGCGAGTTGTCTGCCGCCGCAAAACAAGCCGGCGTTGCCACGCAAATGGGCTCGCAAGGTCATGCCATGGAGGAAGCTCGTCTTTTGTGCGAATGGATTTGGGACGGCGCTATCGGTGATATTCGTGAGATCCACGCCTGGTCGCCGCACCCGGTGTGGCCGCAGGGGATTCCACGCCCAACGGATACCCCACCTGTGCCTGAGAATCTGGACTGGAATCTGTGGCTTGGCGTGGCGCCGGAGCGGCCGTATCATCCGGCCTATCACCCCGGCATGTGGCGCGGCTGGTGGGATTTCGGCACCGGCGGTTTGGGCGATATGGGCTGCCATATTTTTGATCCCATTGTATGGGCGATGAAATTGGGGCATCCAACCAGTGTGGAGGCCAGTCACTCCTATTTTGTGCCGAAAGGCTTAAACTGGGACAAGCAAAAGAATACCGAGAGCTTTCCGCGCGCCTCGATCGTTCAT
>CAYSNA010000661.1:0-2623 GCA_964432185.1 uncultured Cytophagia bacterium | reverse complement strand
TCTTCTAACATCAGGCTGAACAGCATGTCGCGCGCCTGCGGTTGTTCGGTGGCGTGGCCAAGAATGTCGATTATCGCCAGCTTTACACCAAGATTTTCTTCCTCGTCGAGAATTCGCGTGAACGCCTCAAAATAGTGCGGATCGAGTTCGACCTTTGTTTCGGCCAACTGCTGCACCGTTTTCACCGCCCGCTGCCGCACGATCGGATCGTCATCCACCAGCAGGGCATATTGCAACATTTGTTGTACGGCCGGATCATCACCCTCACCTTGCAGGCGCACATTGTTGAAGGTGTTGTAAGCAATTTCAACCGTTCCGTCGGGATTGATAGTGATTTTCTCAAAACCAGCCAAATGCGGTGAAATGGTGCCATCGTTGACTGAAACGGTTCGCGCCGCGGTTAATAAATCCTGCATGGCAAACGCCGGCGTTGCGGGTGCGCCGGATTGTTGCCCGAGTTTAAAACCGAAAAAAATCAGCGCCGCGGCCAATCCAGCCTGCAATACTAATTTTCCGACACCAAGCCAAACTGAGGATTCGCGTCGAGGTTCGGCAGCATGGCTGCGCAATGTGTAAAACAGAGCTCGCCGAGTCGGTTGCAGAATGTCATCACCAACGCTGAAGGACGGACTGTCGGCTTTGAGTTTTTGCAGCGAGGCAAATTCCTGCCGACAGACCAAACACACGTTGAGGTGCGCTTCCATCTCGGCGCGTTCCGAGTCCGTTAACTCGTCGTAAACCAGCAACATCAGTTTTTCTTTTCGATGACGACAGGTGCTCATGTTAATCCTCAACATATTCTTTTAGCGCTTTTTGCATTTTTTGTGTGGCGCGGTACATCAGGTTCTTCACCGTACCGTCGGCACACTCCAGCAGGGTGGCAATCTCTTTGATTTTGATGCCTTCAAAATGGCGCAACGTAAAGACCGCTCGTTCTTTGCTTGACAACGTTTGCATACCTCTGAAAATTTGCTGCCAAATTTCTTCAGCGTGCACTGTTGCCGCGGCATCCGTATCGCTCGCTATGTTTAGAAAGGCCATATCATTATTATGGCCGTCCGGCGAATCGAGCGAAAAAATAGATCGCAGTTTCCGCTTTTTGCGCCAGTTGATGGCTTGATTCACGGTGATTCGCAACAGCCACGTCCGAAACGAGCTTTGAAAACGAAAACCCGGCAATGCCCGATACGCCCGTAGAAACGTCTCCTGATAAATATCCTGCGCATCGGCCAGGGAGCCGGTCATGCTGTACGCCACATTCAGCACCTGCCGGTCATGTTGAATGACCAGCTCCTCAAACGCCTTTTCGTCGCCGTGCTGGGCGCGTTGAACGAGTTCGAACTCTATGTGTTTCAATTGATCGCTCACGACACTGTTATAGACACCGATAATTTAAATTGGTTTGCAAAATAAATTATTTTTGAAAAAATAATTCCGTGTCGCATGAGGGGCGAGTCGTGTTTGAAAAACCTGCGACGCCGGCTATGTTTTATTGTAGTGAAGAATTTGTACTTTATCCATCAAAATCAAATTTTTAGGTTGGATGCCAAAAAAGAATAGGACACGACGAGATGCGAATGACATGGCATTGCACGGCTACTCTGGCGAAGTGAGAATCGTTTAGTGAAAGATGTCGCGCAGAGGGAAGGACAAGTATCCGCCCGGGATGTGATTCCCGGGCGGATCACTCAGAGTTATCCATTCACGTCATAAGCGGACAGCGGCGGGCAGGCGCAGATCAGATTTCGGTCGCCGTAAGTGTTGTCGATGCGCGCGACTGGCGGCCAGAATTTATGCGCCTTGACTTGTTGCAGCGGGTAAATGGCTTTCTGGCGTGAGTAGGCATGCGGCCATTCATCGGCAACCGCCTCTTCGGCTGTGTGCGGCGCATTTTTGAGCACATTGTCTTCAGCGTCCGCTTTGCCCTCGATGATTTCTTGAATTTCATGATAGATTTCAATCATGGCATTGCAAAAGCGGTCGAGCTCTTCGATGGGTTCGCTTTCCGTCGGCTCGACCATCATCGTGCCGATGACCGGAAACGATACGGTCGGCGCGTGGAAACCATAATCCACCAGCCGTTTGGCGACATCCTCCACCTCAATGCCGGCATCTCTTTTAAAATGACGAAAATCAATGATCATCTCGTGCGCCACCCGGTTGTTAGCGCCGGTGTAGACAATGGGGTAATATTTTTCCAATCGCGATTTCAGATAATTCGCTTTAAGAATGGCGCTTTCGGTGGCCGCCTTTAGACCGTCGGCGCCGAGCATTTTGATATAGGCATACGAAATCAGCAGCACATTGGCGCTGCCCCACGGCGTGGCGCTCACCGCCGGGATCGCCTGCTCGCCGCCGGTTTTGACGAGCCGGTGCCCGGGAAGGAAAGGAGCGAGATGCGCGGCCACGCAAATCGGACCGACCCCCGGACCGCCACCGCCGTGCGGAATGGCAAAGGTCTTGTGCAGGTTGAGGTGGCACACATCCGCGCCAATTTTTGCCGGACTGGTATAGCCGACCTGCGCGTTCATGTTGGCGCCGTCCATGTAAACCTGACCGCCGTTCTGGTGGATAATATCACATACGTCGACAATCGCTTCTTCAAACACGCCATGCGTCGACG
>CAYSNA010000660.1:0-2625 GCA_964432185.1 uncultured Cytophagia bacterium | reverse complement strand
CCACCGAGCGCAGCGCCATCACCGAAATGCTTAAACTGGCGGATGAAATCGATATTGTTATCCCGCGCGGCGGCGAAGGACTCATTCGTTTCGTCACTGAAAACAGCCGCATTCCGGTCATCAAACATTACAAAGGTGTCTGTCATCAATACGTCGATGCGAACGCCGACGTGGATATGGCCATCGACCTGCTCATTGACGGCAAAGTATCCCGCCCCGGTGTCTGCAATGCCCTCGAAACCCTGCTCGTCCACAAGGACATTGCCGGCGCGCTGCTTCAAAAAGCCGCCAACGCGCTTGCGGCAAAGAATGTCGAGATTCGTGGCTGCTCAAAAACGCGACAAATTATTCCACAGGCCGAGGAGGCGACCGATGACGATTATTTTGCCGAATACCTCGCCCCGATCATCGCCATTAAAATTGTTGAACATATGGACGACGCCATTCAGCACATTGCCACGTACGGCTCGGATCACACCGAAGTAATCGTCACGAATGACTATGCCAATGCCAGAGAATTTTTGCGGCGCGTTAATTCATCCGTTGTGCTCGTCAATGCCTCATCCCGCTTTTCTGACGGCGGCGAGCTCGGCCTCGGCGCCGAAATCGGTATTTCCACGACCAAATTGCACGCCTACGGCCCAATGGGGCTCGAAAGCCTGACGACGAAAAAATTTGTCGTGCTCGGCTCCGGCCAGACCCGGCATGGACTGAGTTGGTGATTTAAAAAGATAAATGAGGGAAACCGTTAGCAATTCCATCAAACGGGATCACAACAACCGGTCTCCAGCCTCCGGTTTCCACAACTTTCCCTCCTCCCAGCTCCCTGCTTCCTTCTCCCTTTTTTGCGGTGTACATTATTTCTCTTGACATTTCCGCCAAACTGTTTTAAATTACACCATTCAAAAAAAACAAATCAACATAGCGAGGGGATTATGTTTGAAATGAAAATTGCTTCCCGTCCTTTGAACACTGCCGAATATTTACAAGATTTGCGCGGCGCCATTCGTGTGCGTCATTACAGTTTGCGAACGGAACAGTCCTATCTCAAATGGGTTCACAAGTTTCTCCATTTTTATCGCCAAAAAAATCCGCGCGATTTGGCCGAACCCGAGATCAATGCCTTTCTGTCTCATCTTGCCGTAAGCGACGATGTCGCCGCCTCGACGCAAAACCAGGCTCTTTGCGCCATCGTCTTTTTTTATAAAAATGTGCTCGACAAAAACATTGGCGACCTCGAGCTCATCTGGGCGAAAAAAGGTCGAAAAATCCCCGTCGTCCTCACGCGAGAGGAAGTCAAACTGCTTCTGTCTCATCTCGAAAAAGAATATAAACTGATGGCCCTGCTGCTGTACGGCGCCGGGCTTCGTTTGCTGGAGTGTTTGCGATTGCGCGTCAAAGACGTCGATTTCGACTATAAGCAACTGATCATACGGGATGCCAAAGGGCAGAAAGATCGAGTCACACCGCTGCCGGATATCGCCGTCAAAATGCTGCAATCACAAATCAGCCGAATTAAAAGACTGCACGAGCTGGATTTAAAAGAGGGCTACGGCTCTGTCTATCTGCCATATGCGTTGGAACGAAAATACCCAAATGCGGAATATGAGTTAATGTGGCAATATGTTTTTCCGGCGCATCGAATTTCCAAAGATCCGCGTTCTGGGCGGCAGCAACGGCATCATTTGCATGAAAGCGTCCTGCAGCGAATCATCCATCAGGCAGTGATCACTGCCGGCATTCAAAAACCGGCCACCTGTCACACCCTGCGCCACAGCTTTGCCACCCACCTGTTGGAGGATGGATATGACATTCGCACCGTCCAGGAGCTGCTTGGCCACAATTCAGTGGAGACCACGATGATCTATACACACGTCATTCAAAAAGGCGGACGCGCGGTAAAAAGTCCGGCTGACAAACTGTGAGCTGCTGATGTTGCAACGGAAATTAGCACCCGGAGCGCCCGGCACAAAAAAGTATGTGACCAAGTACGGTGATCGGCTCGTCTGCGTTCGATACAAATACGACCAGCACACCGGAACAAAAACAAAAACGATTGAGCTCATTGTCACTCAAGAAAAATGGGTAAAAAAGAAAAGTTCCATCCCACCGAATAAAAAGATGTATCTGAACATCCCCCACACCGACACTTTTTTGCAAAAACTCGTTCGAGATGCCGGCGGCACCTGGGATTATAAAACCCGCTGCCTGCGACTCTCCTTTCGCATGATCTGCTCGCTCGGTCTGGAAGAGTATATTGACTGGTCCATGGACATATAATCCGAATTGATTTTGTCTACACAATAAAAATTTCTTGCGTAAAAAGCATATCTTTCCTATACTGACAAGACACGAGGGCAGATTGTAGGGGTTCACATGGACAACACGTATTGTCATCATCGAGTCGCTTTTTCATGTACAGAGGTGATAAATTCTGTGTTCATATACGATAATTCAATTTATTTCTATATAGAGAAACACCCAATTGTTACTTATATAAGAAAATTCCCGCATTTTTTCCACATACAGAAACATTGTTTCCATATTAAGAAACATGGTGATGTTATAGGTTGCGGGGTAATAACTTGTTGAACGAAACCGCTCCGCGGTAGCGAAGCAATGTTC
>CAYSNA010000659.1:0-2626 GCA_964432185.1 uncultured Cytophagia bacterium | reverse complement strand
CAACTGGCCGATTTATTACGCTGAAAACCTCGTTGCAGCACAAGGTCTAAATTCGGCGGATTTTGCCACCATCACACGAGCAGACGGCGATAAACAAACAACCTACAAAGGCTGGCCGCTGTACTATTTCATTAACGATAATGCCCCGGGCGATGTGAACGGTGAAGACGTTGGCGGTGTGTGGTATGTGGCCAAACCGGACTATTCGATCATGCTGATGGACAATCAGCTTGTCGGCGCTGATGGCGTGAACTATAACCGCAACTATAATCCGGGCGATGAAATCGTGCAGTACTTTGTTGACGATTATGGCCGCACCCTGTACATCTTTATCAACGACACTTTTGAGCAAAACAACTTTACCAATCCGGATTTTAGCAACGACCCGATCTGGCCGATTTATGAGACAAATAATATAACCGTGCCGTCGGTTCTGGATGCAAACGCGTTCAGTGTCATTGACGTGCATGGCAAAAAACAGTTGTGCTATAACGGCTGGCCGCTGTACTACTTTGGCCAGGACGGCCGGATGCGCGGCATCAACAAAGGCGTCAGCGTGCCGAGTCCAGGCGTGTGGCCAGTGGCCACGGCCGATCTGAGCTCGCCGACAACCACTGTGGCGGATGCCGCGGATCTGCTGCCAACGGCATACGAATTGACGCAAAATTATCCCAATCCGTTCAATCCGACAACAACCATTTCGTTTGCACTGCCGCAAGACGCGGACATGAGTTTGACGATTTACAACGTGCTCGGGCAGCCGGTGCGTAGTTTTGAACATGACAATCTTAAAGCGGGCATTCACCAGATCGTCTGGGATGCGATGGATGAAAGCGGCGCGCGGGTGAGCAGCGGTCTCTACTTTTACACCATGAACAGCGGCGATTTCAGCGCCACCAAACGCATGATGCTGTTGAAATAAACGAACGGCGGCAGGTTGTCACGACCTGCCGCCACTTTGCAACTGGAGAATGTGATGAAAACATTCAGTTTAATTTTAGTGATGCCGATGCTGCTCCTCGCCGGTGAGCTGCACGTCGATACCTCGGCTCAAAATCAGGTCAAGTTTATTTCGGATGCGCCCATGGAAGATTTCGAGGGCGTGACGCCGGGCATCGACGGTTATGTGACCTGGAAGGGCGACAACATGACCGACAGCAGCGAGATTTATCTCGAAGTTGATTTGAACAGCATCGACACCGGCATTGGGCTGCGCAACCGGCACATGCGCGATGATTATCTTGAAACCGACAAATACCGCTATGCGATTTTTGCCGGACAAATCAACGAGGTCATCTCAAAAGAGTCCGGCGAGTTTGAGGTGAAAGCCACCGGCACATTCAAATTGCATGGCGTGGAAAAAGAACTGACGGCCACCGCGACCGTCAAGCCTCAGGGCAGCCTATTTGTCGCGGAAACACAATTTAATGTGGCGTTAACCGATTTCAACATCAAAGTGCCGCAGCTCATGTTTATGAAAATTGATGAAAACATGGACGTGCGGGTAAGCGTCACTTTCAAAACCATAAACTTGTCTTTTTAGCGAGGAGAAAAACATGAACGCCAATATGGGTAAAACCGATAAAATCATTCGAGTGCTGCTGGGCATCGCCATTATCGCGCTCGGCATCTATTTCAAAAGTTGGTGGGGCGCCATCGGGCTGATCCCGCTGCTGACGGCAACAATCGGCTGGTGTCCGTTGTATGCGCCGTTCAAAATCTCGACAAGAAAATGACAAACCGGGCAAGAGGCGAATCTCCCCTCTCTCAATTACGCCAATAACCTGATAAAAATCGCCTCTTGCCTATTTAACAAATATGAGGTGCAATATGAAAACACTAAAGATGACGCGCCGCGAATTCTCGCGCAACGCCGGTCTGACCTTGCTGTCCGCATCCGGACTGATGACGCTGTCGACGCTGAGCTGCTCCGATGACGACAGCCCGACATCACCCGGCGGTTCGACGGGCGGATTGACAATCAACATAAATGATCATGCCGCGCTCGGCCAGGTTGGCGGCGTCAAGGCATTCAGTTATGAAGGTACACCGATTTATGTGTTCCGCACCGGCGAGACATCCTTCCGCGCGCTGTCCCGTTTGTGTACGCATCAGAGTTGTGAAGTGGATTGGGAGGCTTCGAGCCAAAAGCTGGTTTGTCCGTGCCACGGTTCGGAATTCAGCAACACCGGCGCGGCGCTCAAAGGCCCGGCGACACGCGCTCTGCCGGAATACACGACGAATTTTGACGCGGTAGCCAATTCACTCACGATCGGCGGATAATTTTTCTCAATGGCTCGACAATCACTTGTACGCAAAAAAAAGCTCTTTCACAAAAGAGCTTTTTTTACGCCAAATCATCCGGTCGGGCACGAACACAATTCGCAATTACTTTTTGGGGGAATCAAGAGGCTAATCTTCACTTTTCTCAAACGTGCCGCGCTCGCGGTTTTTGCGCACCCCGGGCATGCGGTGCAGTGTGCCATGCATGGAGATATAGATATTCGGTTCGACCAATGTTGAGGCGTACAGCGCTTCGGTAAAATTTTGCAGCGCGTCGGAATCTTCAAAACCGAACGGTTTCATCGCGCCGGTGAGCACGATGGGAACCGGGACGGGCATGACG
>CAYSNA010000658.1:1363-2629 GCA_964432185.1 uncultured Cytophagia bacterium | reverse complement strand
GATGCCATCACAAAACTCGAAAAATCTTTCAAGGAAAATCGACTGCGTGCGTTGATACAAATGGCGACAGGATCGGGAAAAACTTACACCGCCATTACCTTCATTTATCGCCTGCTCAAATTCACTCAAGCCAAACGCGTCCTCTTTCTCGTCGATACCAAAAACCTTGGCGAACAGGCCGAACAGGAATTTATGTCCTATGTGCCTAACGACGACAACCGCAAATTCACCGAGCTTTACAGCGTCCAGCGCTTGAAATCCAGTTACATCGCCAATGACAGCCAGGTCTGCATCAGCACGATTCAACGCTTGTATTCCATTCTCAAAGGAGCCGAACTGGACGAAACCGAGGAAGAAGAAAATCCCAACGAGCGTAGCTGGATGCCCAAAGAAATTCCGCCCGTGGAATATGATCCCAAGCTGCCCATCGAATTCTTTGATTTTATTGTCATTGATGAATGCCACCGCAGCATTTACAATCTCTGGAAACAGGTGCTCGACTATTACGATGCTTTTGAAATCGGTCTCACCGCCACGCCCGACCAACGCACCATCGGCTATTTTAATCAAAATCTCGTCAGTGAGTATTCGCACGAAATGGCCGTTGCCGATAACGTCAATGTCGGTTATAACGTTTATATCATTGACACCAAAATTTCAAAACACGGCGCCACCCTGTGGAAGGGCGAATATATCGAACACCGCGAGCGCTTGAGCCGCCGCAAACGTTTGGAATTGCAGGACGAGGATGAAGAATATTCGGCCAAACAACTGACAAGGATGTCGTTAATCCCAGCCAGATTCGCACCATCATTCGCACATTCAGAGATCATCTGCCCGAGATGTTCCCGCATCGCTATGATGATAACCGTGTTTTCGAAGTTCCCAAAACCCTCATCTTTGCCAAGACCGACAGCCACGCCAACGACATCATCAACATTGTGCGCGAGGAATTTGCCGAGGAAAACAGCTTTTGCAAAAAAGTCACCTATAAATCTGAGGAAGATCCCAAATCCGTGTTAGCGCAATTTCGCAACACCTATTATCCGCGTATTGCCGTCACCGTCGATATGATCGCCGTCGGCACCGATGTCAAGCCCCTCGAATGTCTGCTGTTTATACGCGATGTCAAAAGTAAAAATTATTTTGAGCAGATGAAAGGCCGCGGCACCCGCACCATTGATCTCGACAACTTGCGCAAGGTCACGCCCACGGCAAAAATCACCAAAGACCATTTTGTCATTGTGGATTCCATCGGCGTTACCA
>CAYSNA010000658.1:0-1353 GCA_964432185.1 uncultured Cytophagia bacterium | reverse complement strand
GTCTGAAAACAACCAGCCGGCCGTTGGAGAAAAAGCCCGGTGTGCCGATAAAGGATTTACTGCACGCCATTGCCATTGGCCAGCGCGAGGAAGCGCTCTTTACCACCCTGGCCAACCGCCTGACCCGTTTGGACAAGCAGATGTCCGACAAGGACAAAGAGGTGTTTCTTGAGAAATCCGGCAAACCCATGTCCCGCGTCGTCAAAGACCTGCTGCATGCTTTTGATCCCGATGTGCTGGAGGACATTGAACAGCGCATTAAAACTGAAAAACAGGGCGACGCGCCGGTTGAGATCGACGCCGCCATTCAGTCCGAGATCGAACAACTGCAACATGACGCGGCGCGCGTTTTTACCGGCGACGTGAACACTTTTATTGAAGACGTGCGCAAGGCTCTCGATCAGATTGTCGATACCATTAACATTGATGAAATAACGCATGTTGGCTGGGACAGCGACAACAAAGACAATGCGAACAGCATAATAACCGAATTTGCCGACTGGATGCAGGCGCACAAAGACGAGCTGACCGCCCTGCAAATCTTTTACAACCAACCGTTCCGCCGCCGCGACTTGACCCTCGATATGATCAAACAAGTCTCTGGAAAACTGCTGCAGGACAAACCGAGGCTCGCGCCCTTGAGCGTCTGGCGCGCCTATGAAACCCTGGGCCAGGTGAACGGCTCGCCGCGCAATGAACTCATTGCTTTGGTCTCGCTTATTCGTAAAACCTGCGGACTCGATGCCGTGCTCACCCCGTATGATAAAACCGTGGACCTGAATTTCCAGGACTGGGTCTTCCAAAAACAAGCCGGACCACTAAAATTTAACAAGGAACAAATGGACTGGCTGCGAATGATCAAAGACTATGTGGCGGCCAGCTTTCATATTGATAAAGATGATTTTGAATTGACGCCCTTTAACGCGCACGGCGGCTTGGGAAAGATGTGGCAATTGTTTGGTCAGCACACAGATGAGATTATTGTTGAAATGAATGAGGCTTTGGCGGCGTAAGATGGCACTAGGAAGAAAACCAATTGAAATAGTAAACGATGGCAAACACCAACTATTAGCAAAAGCCGAACATTGGGGTAGGATCTTTTTGAATGAAGTAGCACAAGTACAAAATGGTTTCGCTTTTAGTTCTTCCTATTTTGTAAAGACTGGTGGAATGCCATTAATTCGAATCCGCGATATTGACCGTAATTCTACTGTTGACAGATATAATGGAGAGTATTCCGAAGAATTTATCGTTAGAAAAGGTGACATTTTAATAGGGATGGACGGCGACTTTGAAGCCGCTATTTGGAAGGGCGATGATGCATTACTAAATCAACGAGTTTGCCGGATAATA
>CAYSNA010000657.1:0-2629 GCA_964432185.1 uncultured Cytophagia bacterium | reverse complement strand
TTTGATTCACTTGGATTTCAATTGGATATTTATAGCAATTTTGGGATAGATCGCTGCACCGAACAAGGCTCACGCTGGCTGACCGGATTCGATTGGCTCAATTATAGTTTATTCGGCGGTCTGTATTTGGGTCACGCTTTTTACGGCTCTACCGTGCCTTATAAAGATTTGATGCCTGTTCGAATTGACTTTCAGGACGCGGCGTCGGTGGCAGCGGATGGCTACTGGTCAAAGGGCGCGGTTTATCGCCGCGATTTGGGATACACTTTTTCAGGCATTGGAGAGTTGCCGATGGCGGCGTACGATACAAGCGATCCGCTCAATCCACGAAAACTAAACATTTGTTTTACTGAGGATAATCGCGAAGCGCCCGCAGACAACCTGTGGAATATGGGATGGGACGGCACAAGCTTTCCTGATCCCGATCATCAAGGAGCGCAGGAACGCCTCTTTTTTATGAATTCGGATTATAATGAAGGCGCCGATTATAACGACGACAACAACGGTATGTCCGCCGATGTGTTATACATGTTCTGGCCCGCTCAATACGATTCACATCCGTATCTGGAATCAGAATTCTCGATCACTGTTTTTCCATCGTTGGGATTTTCCAGTGAGGATGTTTTCGAGTTCAACGCTGACTTGTTACAGATCGAAAATAATAAAAGTATTGAATCCACTTCGTTTGACCTATTGCAAAACTATCCCAATCCGTTTAACGCACAAACGACCATTAAATACGAACTTGGACAAAGTGCGCGTGTCTCTGTAATAATTTACAATGTAATCGGCCAGCAGGTCGCTCAACTCATTGATGAGGAACAACAAGCCGGCATCTATCACATCATCTGGAAGGCGAACGATGTACCGAGCGGGATTTATTTTATTCGGCTCACAGCGGGGCACGAATATGCCAAAAGTGTGAAGGCGTTGATCATTAAATGAAATCATTGACTTGATCTGGCTGACGGATTTTTGCGGAAGTTTTTGCAGGAGGATTTAGACTTGGAAAATATCGAACACGGCATGTGTTCGATATTTTTTCTACTATCAATTCACCAACACCATCTTTTTCACATCGGAATCGGTTGTGGTCGATAATTTGTAGTAATAGAGTCCGGCCGCTCGGTTTCGTGGTTCAAACAAAATAGAATGATATCCGGCCTGCTGATGACGGTTCACAAGAGAAGACACTTCTCGTCCCACGACATCATAAACCGCCAACGACACATAGTCATCCGTGGGCAAATGATATTCGATAAATGTGGAGGGATTAAACGGATTGGGATAATTCTGTCCCAGCCAAAAATCCGCGGGTTGCGTGTCGTGACGCCCCACCTTTGTCTGCACGAGTTCGCCCCACAATTTTACCTCTTTGAAGGCGCCGGTATCATCAAATGAACCGATACCAATTTTGCCGGACGTGAACGTGGTATCCACGGCGGTCAGCACCAATTCACCATCAACAAAAGCCTCAATCGTACCTGCTTCCACATTACGCTTTACTGTGAGTGTATACCATTTTATCTCCTTGAGCAACGCTTTGGATTCCCCAGCCGGTTCCGTGTTGATTTTAGCCCGATCCGCATTATTGACGATGTGAATGGCGTTGTGCACCGCATCCGAGTTGCCGGCAAAATGGGCATAATAAAAATGCACGTCATCCTGATAGCCGAAAAACAGACAGAGATCGCGATTCACCGTTGCCGGATCGGTATAACATTTTGCCTTGACCTGCAGCTCAAAACTGCCGACTACGATGGGCGTTAATATTGACATGGAACACGGCTTCCGAATGGGCGCTGCTTCTCCAACTTTTGCCAGCTCGTACACCGGCTTCCCATCCTGTTCCACGACGCGCCAATTATCCGGGAACAGCGGCTGCCAGTTTTGTGCGCCATGCTCAAATGTGTCATGATACACCAGGTCGTAATCCGCTGCGAGGGCTAGCGTGAATAACATCATTACCAAAGTTGAAACAAAACCTATTCGTGACATTTCCATCTCCATCTGCCAATTGTATGTGTTCATTCAGCAAAGCTCATGCAGTTATTAAAAAAACAAGCCCACGGAATACACAGACGTGCGCGGAAAAACGAAGACAGCATCCGTGTTTTTCCGCGTATTCTGTGGGCAACTGTTTAGTTGCGGCCAAACGCCGCGTTGTGTAAATTTTTGATGTTTATTCGAATTGTGGCTTAAACGTTTCAATCGAATATGCTCCGAGATGGATTCCATCTTTTATTTTAATAGAATGATTGGGCATATCTTCTTCTATCATGTTTACTTTATGATTTTTTTCGATTGGCTTGAACGATTCGACAGTGACCTCGGTTTCGCGTCCTTCAATATCATACAGTCGCAAAACAACGTCGTTCGAATCCTCACATTTTTTGATGGTGCTGATAATGGCATTTGGCTGATCCAGTGAAAAAAAGCTGAATGATTCCGGCCATCGCGCCGAATCCTCTTTGATGGGATCAGTCACGACAACCATCGGCTGCGCCGCGCCAACACTGCTGTGAAAATTGCCACGCCACTCATTTTTGTGCGATGTAAGTGAGAATCGAAAAGAATGATCGCCTGCCTGCAGATACCAGTTACCGCGCTGGTTGCAGCTTCGTCGGCT